>CBDURX010000168.1:0-5438 GCA_965369485.1 uncultured bacterium
TCGAGGGAAGTCCGCGACGCGGACATCTCCTCACCTTGCTCTCGCTGCTCGGGCGGGCGGCAGGCCTGGCGGCCTGCCACCCGGGTGAGATCAACAGCGTATCCGAGCTAGATGTCGTGTACACCCAGCACGACAAGAGTGCGGATTTCAGCCAGTTCCAGAAGTACGCCCTGGGTGACGAAATCATTGATCTGAGTGAATACATCGAAGGCGATGCGAACGAGTGGGAGGGCAACTTCGACGAGCACATCTTGACAGAAATCCGACGGAACATGGACGCCCTGGGTTACACCGAGATCCAGGCCAACCCGGACACGCCCGATGCCCCCTGGACTCCCTGGCCCGGCAATCCGTCCGGAGAGGAGCCCAACGTTATCCTTGTCGTGGGCGGACTCAATTCCAACGGCTACATCCTCTCCAGTTGGTACCCCGGCTACCCCGGCTACCCCGGTTATCCTGGCTGGGGCTGGTGGTATCCCTGGCCCATCACCAGTGTCTACGAGTTCACTACGGGATCGGTCTTGATCAACATGCTCAACTGGGATGAGCGGGACGAGGATGCAGAGTTGATACCCGGTGTCTGGCAGGCTGCTCTGAACGGCGTGGCCGAGGGTTCTACCGGGCAAACGAACACGAGGATTTCCAACATGATCGACCAGGCATTCACACAGTCACCCTATTTGAAGGGCAACTGAGAGCACCCGAGCGTGCGGTGTTGCAGAGGAGGTTTACCATGCGAGTCGTGCTCTTGACCCTGGTGGCGATTCTCGTCCTGGGTGGCAGTGCGTGGGCACAGTCCTATTCGGGGTACTACCCCCAGGAGTTTCTCTGGGGAATTTCCTGGAACGTTGGGATTCCCACCAGCAATACGAAGGATTACACCGACAAGACCAGTTTCCGAGGTGCAGGTCTGGAGGGACGGAAGTTCGTCAAACCCGACCTTACCCTGGGCTTGTCTTTCAGCTGGAACGTGTTCAACGAAAAGAGCTTCAGAACAGACCCGGTCGAGAGCACCGGTGGTGAGATCAGTGGTACCCAGTTCCGCACCCTCAACATTTTTCCCTTGCTGGCCAACATACATAAGTACTGGGGTTACTACGGAGGGTTGCGTCCCTATATCGGCCTGGGCGCCGGCGCCTACATCATCGAGAACCGCCGGGAGCTGGGTCTGTTCTCGCTGCAAGAGACGAACTGGCACTTCGGCGTGGCTCCGGAAGTGGGCATCCTGATGCCGTCCGGCCGCTTCCTGGGCTTCTTCAACGTCCGGTATAACTACACCACATCAGCCGGCATGACCCCGGAGCAGTCCTACCTGGGGTTCAATGTTGGGCTGGGGCTCCAGTAGATCCCGTTTTGCTGGGTCGATCCCATTCTGCAGGACAGAACTGTTTGCATCGCGGGGGGTGATCAGCCCCCCGCGTTTTTCAGTACGCCGATTGTAGACGCGTGGAAACCGCTGATGGCCTGGCAAAACAGGCAATCGCCACCACATTCTTCTTTACTAATCCGGACAACTCGGGGATTAATCAGGGGATTCCACTACAGACCGGTGTACGAGGTCTGCAAGGCATGGAGCCCGTTCCCATGAGATGCAGGATTCTGCCCACAGCGCTGCTCACCTGCACGCTGGATCTTGCTGCCTCCGGATCGAGTTTTTGGGGCTTCATCCCGGCCGAGGCGCGGTAATATCTCCTCTGTGTACAGAATCTGATCCTGGCTCGAAACGACGAGAGTAGAGATGCCATGGGAAGCGCTATAAAACGCTCCTGGCTCGAAAGAGTGCTCAACTTGTTCACGGAGGTGCGATCCGGGGAGGGAGCCAAGGCGCTCTTGTTGACCATGAACGTTTTCCTGCTCCTGACGGCCTATTACATCATCAAGCCAGTGCGCGAAGCGTTGATCCTCAGCGGCCAAGGCGCCGAGATCAAGAGCTACGCCTCGGCGGGGCAAGCCTTGTTGCTACTGGGTGCAGTGCCCCTCTATTCCAAGTTGGCCAGCATGTTTCCCCGCCGGCGACTGATCAACGTTGTCACGCTTTTTTTCATGGCCTGCCTGATCGTGTTCTACTTCTTGGCCCTGCTGGATGTGCCGCTGGGAGTTGTTTTCTTCCTGTGGGTCGGCATCTTCAACCTCATGGTTGTCGCCCAGTTCTGGTCCTTCGCCAACGACGTTTACACACCGGAAGAAGGGAAACGGCTGTTCGTCCTCGTGGCCTTCGGGGCTTCCTTCGGCGCCGTGATGGGCAGCAAGATCACCGGTGTGCTGATCGCACCGCTGGGTGTGTACCAGTTGATGCTGGTCAGCTGTGCGGTTCTTGGGCTGAGCTTGGTTCTGACCAACATCGTCGACTCGCGTGAGAAGAGGCGCTGGGAGGCGACCCGCCGGGATGGGACTGGTGCCGCAAGCAATGCGCAGACGGCCGCAGCAATGCCGCCGCCCCAGGACGAGGTCGAACGCAGTCTGAGCAAGGTGGGTGGGTTCAGCCTGGTCCTCGGCAGCCGCTACCTGTTGATGATCGCCTTGCTGATGCTTTTCTTGAACTGGGTCAATACCACTGGCGAGTACATTCTGGGTAAACTGGTGGAGGATACCGCCAACGCATCCGTGGCAGCCGGCAGTGCCGGCGGCCAGGACGCGACGGCTTTGATCGGCAAGTTCTACTCCGATTTCTTCTTCGTGGTGAACATTGTCGGCCTGCTCATGCAGTTGTTCCTGGTGTCCCGTATTCTGAAGTACCTCGGGGTGCGGGTGGCCCTGCTGATCTTGCCGTTGATCGCCCTGGGTGGTTACGCCCTGCTGGTTTTCTACCCGGTGCTCAAGTTAGTGCGCTGGATCAAGACCGCCGAAAACGCCACTGACTACTCTCTGCAGAACACGGTACGCAACGTGCTCTTCCTGCCCACTTCTCGGGAAGAGAAGTACAAGGCCAAGCAAGCCATCGATACCTTCTTCGTGCGGGCCGGTGACGTGCTGTCCGCGCTCCTGGTCTACGTGGGTACGTCGTTCCTCGGCTTCGGGATCAAGCGATTCGCCATGGTCAACGTAGGTCTCGTGGTAGTCTGGCTGGTGTTGGCCGTGTGGATCGGTCTGGAGTACAAGCGGTTGACACGCGACGGGCCGGTGGTCGAGGAAGGGTGACGCGGCGGCGGCTCAGTGCCCGAAAGTGATGCCCAGACCCAGGGTCGCTTCCCAGTCCAGTCGATCCTGATCGCGGGCGGCGTGCCAACGGCTGCGGCCCACCAGATTGGCGAAAAATCTCTTGCCGAACTCGCGCCTGACGCCGATCCCGGCGAGTATCGTGAAGCCGCTCTTCTCGAGATCCCCGGATTCGTAAGGGAATCGCTCATCCGATACCTTCACCTCGGAAGACACGAAGGAAAAGCCGGGGCCGAGGAAGAAGTTCGTGATCCACTTGCTGTTGGGGTAGGGATAGATGGAGAGCGGAAACTCGAAGGTCAACGCGCTGTAGTCGACTGTTCCTGTTATGTCACCGAACTCCCCGTGATAGGTGGCGAAGTTGCCACTGGTGTCGAAATATGTCATTTCACCTCGTATGTTGAGGTTCTCGGTGACGTTGTAGCCAAATCGCAATCCGACGGAGACGTTCTTGTCCAGGACAACGGGATTGGGGTTGTAGTAGCCGGCGAACAGTTCGATCTCGTAGGTTCCCATGACGATGGCCGCCGGGGCGGGCAGCTCCCGTAGAGGTAGCCAGAGGATCGCCGAGGCAGTGCTGAGTATCAGTAGGGTCCGTTGCATCGTGTGGATCTCAGTCGGTTCAGGTTTGCAATTTACGGCCACGCAGTGGTTCCTCAGCTTAGGTGCGGCGCCGGATGGTGTCAAGTGACGCCGTCGCGTCGACGAGCGACGTATTACTGGTGCGATGGACAGGTTGCGGAGTGGCACCAATTGGTTTCTTGTGTGCCAGGTGAAAGTGACTCGTGGCGACCGCTCGCCGCGATCGATCACATCTCGGTCTTGCAATATTTCTGAATCGAGGAGGCGATGATGTTCAAGAAGGCTACCCTACCCGCTAGCCTGGCCATTCTGACCCTAGCCATCCTGCCCCAGTCGGGTTTTGCTCACTGCCAGATCCCCTGTGGTATCTACGACGACGCCGCGCGCATCGAGCGGATGTACGAAGACGCCGCGACCATTGAGAAAGGGATCAAGAACATCCACGAGCTGGCCGGCAAGAGCGACGCCCAGAGCGCCAATCAGCTCACTCGCTGGATCATGAACAAGGAAGAACACGCCAGCAACATCATCACCACCGTTGCGGAGTACTTCCTGACCCAGAAAGTCAAGCCGGTCGCGCCCGGCGCGGACGGGTACGATGAGTACCTGAAGAAGCTGGCGGACCACCACCGTGTCATGCGCACCGCGATGAAAGCCAAGCAGAACGCGGATCTGAAGTACGTGAAAGAGTTGCGGGAGGCCATCGACGGGCTGGCAGAGCACTACGGTGCGAAACCGCACGAGCACAAGTAGACCGGTGAGAGATCACACGCCCCGCCACGGCTATGTGAAGTACTGCTCTGCAGCATTATAAATTTCCGTTACGAATCGTGCGACAAGTGCCAGGCTCTGGTCGCATGTCGCACGATCAACCATGACCCGATCGTCGACGATGGTCGGACTGCCGTTGTGGGTGGCGAACGCCTCCAGAAGTGCACGTTTCCTGGCGCTCAGGCCGCCGAGCCGGCCGTCATCGTGAAGCAGGGTCGTCCGCAACAGGTACAACCCCCGCAGGTCGCGCCAGAGAATCCTGTCCAGCGGCAGGACGAGGTCGTAGCGCCGGACGACGCGTTTCTTGAACTTGTCCAGGACCGACCCGGTGATCTCCGCTTCCCGGGGCGCCGGGTGGTGTCTTTCCAGGAGTGCAGCGTAATTCTTCAGCTCGCCTTCCAGGACCATGTTCAAGGTGACGATGAACGAGCAATGCATGATGTCGGCGAACGAGGCGGTTTGCGGCGAGGCTGTGGTCCGGCCCGTATCCTCGGTGTCGAACGAGTCGATGAAACCTCCAAGGCACTTCAGATAAGCCGCCAGATCGTCCAGGCGACGTTCTGTCCCGGCTCGCTGTTGGCGGATGTCTGTGAGTATGGCCTGGCTTCTCGAGCTCATGTTACACCGTCTTGTTCGCGTTCTGGTCCGAACGCGGGCTCTGCGCCAGGCCATTCAGAACTGCGCAACCGGGGCAGGATGACCTGCGCGATCTTGGCGATGTTACGAGCGTCGTCGATGCCGCGGTGGTGCGTTCCCGCCAGTGGTAACTTCAGCCGGCGGAGCGCTCTTTTCATGCCGCAAGCTCGGCCGCCGTACTGCTTGGCAAAGGCGAGCTTCAGATTCAAATGGTGCTGCAAGGAGTCGGGAAAGGAAACCCCGTGCCGGCGGCAATCCTCGTGGATCTGCCGCCAATCGTAATATCCCCAGGA
>CBDURX010000169.1:0-5428 GCA_965369485.1 uncultured bacterium
CCCCGATCTCTTCACGGTAAAGCGGGTTCATGACGATGATCAAGGCGGGCTGATCGTCCCTGAGATGTTCCGGAGCAACCACCTGCTGGCCTGTGCCGGGTACGTGCCCGCCCTGCTTGTGGGGGTTGATGTCCACGACGCAGGAGACCTCGTCCCGCGCCCGCAAGATGTTCAGGAAAGTGACCCCCTTGGAGCCGCCGCCCCAGACCGCCGCTTGCCGTCCGACCGCGGCCAGCTCGTCCAGCCTGCTGCGCCACGACGCGACGATTTCCTGGTACCGGGCAGGCAGAGCACGTACGTACCCGGCAACTGCTTCCGCCCCGGCAGTCGTGGGCTCCCGACCCGCTGGCTCGCCAGCGTCATGGTCCCCGCCGGGCCGCGGCTTGGCCTCGATGGTCAGGAACTGGCCACCGTATACCTCTTGCACGTCGAGAACCGTGAAGCCGGCCAGGACGAAGGCACGGGTCAGCGATTCGGCGCAGAAGTAGGAAGGATGCTCGTAGATGAAGTCCCAGATGCCCAGGTCCCGCAGGCTGTACAAGGAGTTGGGGACCTCGAAGAAGACGACGGTCTCGTGGCGGTCGCCGAGACTCGTCCGCAAGTCACGCAAAAATTCCGTGGCCTGCGGGATATGCTCCAGCGCGTGGCGGCAACAGATGAAGTCAGCCTCGTAGCCGGCATAGTCCGGGCCGTAATAGTCCTGCACGAATTCGATTTTTGCGGCGCCGGCCGCGGCCCCATCCTCCTTGTCACGGTCCGGTTCGTAACTCGGATCGAAACCGTAGCCGCGGTTGTTCCCCAGCTCGCACAGCAGCCCCAGAAAATCACCCTTGCCGCAGGCGATCTCCAGGACGGTTTTGCCGTGCAGGTCGTGACGATGGATCAGGTCCCGGGCCAGCTTCTCGGCGTACTGCTGGAAGCGCGGCGAGTAGTGCAGGGAGTTTTCGTACTCGACACTGTAGTCCACCAGTCCGGGATCGAACCGCCGGTTGAACACGTGCCCGCAAGCGCGGCAAGAGGCCAGGGCCAGGTTCCCTTGGGGCGCAGCCAGCGCCTGCCGGCGGGTCGGCCACAGCACGTTGCAGTAAACAGGCATTCGGTCGATTTCCAGGAAATCGGCGCTCCCGCGCGATCCGCAGACAGGGCAGTGTTCCAGGCCACTGGTGTTCATGAATGTCGGCCTCGGGTTCAGTGGCTCAGTGATTCTCGGACGGATGATCCTCAGGCAGTCAAGATTTCCGGCGCCAGGCCCAACTTCTGGAGATCCTCGCCTATCTCCCGCCGATAGATTGCATTCATGATGATCACGACGTCCGGCGCGTACTGGCCCAGGAATTCCGGGTCTACGATCTCCACGCCGGAACCGGGCATGTAGTATCCCTGGCGGTAGGGGTTGATGTCCACCGCATACTGGATCTGATCGTCGACGCCGAGAGTGGAGAGGAAAGAGACGCCCTTCGAACCCGAGCCCCACAGCACGACCTTGCTGCCGTCGCGGGAGAACCGGGCCAGCTCGTCCTGCCAGCGGGCCACCCTCTCCGCGAACTTCGGACCGAATCCGTCCACCAGGTCGCTCAACTCGGCCAGTCCCTCATCGTCGGAGGGTGACGCCACCAGGCCTCAGCTCGGCCTGGCCTCGATGGTCAGATACTGGTCATCGTATTCGGTGGCCATTCCCAGCACCTCGAAACCGCTGTCGCGGAACAATCGGCCCAGGGAGCAGGGGCTGAAATAGGAGCAGTGCTCGTAGTAGATATCCTCGAAGGCGCAGTCCCGCATGATGCGGGTGACATCCGGAATCTGGAAGAAGACGACACTCTCGGGCCGGTCGCCGATGGCGCGGCGCACCATGCCGATGAACTCGGCTGTGGGGTGGATGTGCTCCAGGGTCATCTTGCAACAGATGAAGTCCGCGTCGGTATGAGCGTACTTCTCGGAGTAGAAGTCCCGGATGAACTCGACGCGGTCCGCGGCCGGGTTCAGGTTGCGCTCGGGAATGTAGGCCGGATCGAAACCGACGCCGTGGTTGTCCCCCAGCTCGCACAGCAGCATGAGGAATTCCCCCTTGCCGCAACCGATCTCCAGGACCTCCTTGCCGTGCAGGTCGAAGCGGTCGACCAGCCTCGCGGCCAGCCGTTTATGGAACTCGTTGAAGGTGGGCGAGAAACCCTGGGTTTCCTCGTACCGTCCGGAGTACTCCGTCAGCTTGGCGTCGAAGGCCGTGTTGGTGATGAACCCACACGCTCTGCAGAAACCCAGGGCGATGTCGCCCCGCGGGTACGCCACCGCATCCGCACGGGTCTCCAGCAGGATACAGCTGTTCGACGGCACCGCCCGCGTCTCGTGAAAGATGCGCAGTTCACCCGCTCCACAGTTGGGGCACTTCGAATCGATCGCCATGGAATGTGGTCTCCCTCGCTGGGGCATGCTGCGTCGACTCGTGGTCTGTCGTTTCGCAGCGGTCGGTCGTTTCACCGCCACCGGTCGCAACTCTTGGACAACCTTGTGGTCAGACGACTCTGGGCTCCGGCACCGGAATGATGAACTTGCCGCCCTTCTGGCGGTACTCCTCTTGCTGGGCCAGGATCTCGTCGGCGAAGTTCCACGGCAGCATCAGCACGTAGTCCGGCATCTCCTGCAGGATCTTCTCCGGCGCGTGGATGGGGATGTGCCGGCCGGGCATGTACTTGCCCTGCTTGTGCACATTGCGGTCCACCACGAAGTCGATCAGGTCGGTGTCGATGCCGACATAATTGATCAGTGTGGCGCCCTTGGCCGCCGCGCCGTAGGCCGCCAGCTTCTTGCCGTCCGCCTTCAGCCCGGTCAGCAGCTCCCGGAGGGAATCCTTCAAATTGACGACCCGCTCGGAGAATTCCGCGTAGAACTGCAGTTTATCCGCGCCGCGCTCCTGCTCCTCGGTCAGCAATTTCTTCACCGCGGGCCCGACATTCTCTCTCTTCTCCACGTACAACCGTAGCGACCCGCCGTGGATGGGCAGCCGACGTACGTCGTTCAGGAACAGGCCGTGCCGCCGGAAGAGGTTGTCCAGGGCGGTCACAGAGAAGTAGCAATGGTGCTCGTGGTAGATGGTGTCGAACTCGCAGTGGTCGATCAGATCCACCAGGTAGGGCGCCTCGATGACGACCACGCCGTTCTCCTTCAACAGCAGCCCGATGCCAGCGACGAATTTGTTCTGGTTCTCGACATGGGCCAGCACGTTGTTGCCGTGGATGACGTCGGCCGCCTTGCCCTCGGCCAGCAGGCGCTCGGCCAGTTCCTCGGTGAAGAAGTCGATCAGGGTCGGCACGCCGATCTTCTCCGCTTCTCGCGCGGGCCCTTCGGCCGGATCGATGCCCAGGACCGGGATACCCTGCTCGACGTAGTTCTTCAGCAGGTAGCCGTCGTTGCTGGCCAGCTCGATGACGAAGCTGTCCCTCGTCAGCTTTCTCCGGGTTATCAGGTCCAGCACGTTCTCACGCGAGTGGCGCAACAGGTAATCAGAGAAGGACGAGTAGTACGGATAGGCGTCGGCGTACAGCACCTCCGGCGGCACCGTCTCGGTGATCTGCACCAGCCCGCAGGCGGGACAGAAGGCGACCTGTAACGGGTAGGTGGGCTCGACCTGCTCGAGTTGGTTCTCGCGCAGCAACCGGTCGGCCAACGGTGTCTCGCCCAGGTCCAGGAAGATCTTCAGGCCAGGGTTCCCGCAGGAACGGCAACCGGTTATGGTCGTGGACATGACTGGATACTCCTCGAAGTGTTTTCCGTAACGGAAAGTCGGGGACGGCGGCGTTCCCGCTCAAGCCTGCTGGCGGCTGCGCCAGCGCAGAGATTCGTCCAGGTAGCCCTGGTCGATCAGTTGCTGCACGTGGTCGATGCGCTTGAACTTGGGGCCCTCGAACTCCTCGAGCGTCAGCCCGACGCGCTGATAGACCTCGTACAGCTCTTCCACGCCGCGACGGGCGGTCCATTGCGGCTTGAACCCGTGTAGTGTGCGACAGATCCTGTTGCAGTCCACACGGTAGCAGCGCTTGTCGGGACCGGCGTCCGGCGCGAACTCGACCCGGCAGTCGGGTACGACGTCGTGCACGATCTCGGCCAGCTCGCGGATCTGGTAGTTCTCCGTGGTGGTGCCGACGTTGAAGGCCTCGTTGTGCACCGTATCCCGCTCTGCCTGCAGCACCGCGAGGTAGGCCCGGCAGATGTCCGCCACGTGGACGATGGGACGCCAGGGGCTACCGTCGCTCTTCAGGTAAACCTGCCCCGTGGTGAAGGCCCAGGCCGTCAGGTTGTTCAGGACGAGATCGAAGCGCAGCCGCGGCGAGACGCCGTACGCCGTGGAGGCCCGCAGGTAGGTAGGGCTGAAGTTGCGGTCCGCCAGCTCGGTCAGGGCCGCCTCCACCTTGACCTTGGACTCGCCGTAGGGCGTGATGGGGTTGAAGTCGGCGTTCTCGTCCAGGAAGTCCTCGCCGGCGCCGCCGTAGTTGCTGCAGGACGAGGCGAACAGGAAGCGCTCGACACCCGCTTGCTTGGCCATCTTCGCCAGGCGTACGGACGCTTCGTAGTTGATGTCGAAGGTCAGCTCGGGCCGGTAATCGCCCAGCGGGTCGTTGGACAGGCCCGCCAGGTGGATGACGGCGTCGAAACCCTCCACGTCGGACGGCTCGACGTCCCGCACGTCCTTCAGGATGGTCCTGACATCCGGCACCTCCCCCGTAAAGGTGCAGCGCCGGAACATGTCGCTGTCCAGACCGGCCACCTCGTGACCGGCTTCCAGTACCATGGGCACCAGGATGCTGCCGATGTAACCCCTGTGTCCGGTGACCAGAACCTTCATGCTTCCATCCTATGTTGCGTGCCTCAATCCCACACCTTCCAGGGCGCCTGTTCGTTGTTCCACAGGCTATCCAGGATGTACTTCTCGCGCAGGGTATCCATGCACTGCCAGAAAGAATCGTGGCGGTAGGCCATCAACTGGCCCTCCGCCGCCAGCTTCTCCAGGGGCTCCTTCTCGAACTGGATCGCGTCGCCCTCGATGTAGTCGAAGACCTCCGGTTCCAGCACGAAGAAGGCGCCGTTGATCCAACCCTCGGCGGTCTGGGGTTTCTCGGTGAACCTACAGACCTGGTCGCCCTCAAACTCCAGGTGCCCGTAGCGGGCGGGCGGCCGCACCGACGTCAGTGTGGCCAGCTTACCGTGGGAGCGGTGGAAGGCCAACAACTCACTGATGTCGATGTCGGAGACGCCGTCGCCCCAGGTCAGCATGAAGGTCTGGTTGCCCACCCACGGCTGCAGCCGCTTGATGCGACCACCGGTCTGTGAATCCAGGCCGGTCTCCACCACGTGGATGGTCCAGTCGGGCCGGTTGTCGGCGTATCTCTTCACCTCGCCGGTAGCGGTCCGGAATGTCATGTCCCCTTCCAGGGAG
>CBDURX010000170.1:0-5422 GCA_965369485.1 uncultured bacterium
TCCACGCCGGTACCGGCCAGGGTGACGATTCGCTGGTGACGGCTGGGGGGCGGGTATTGGGAGCCGTGGGTCGTGGGGATAGTCTTGCCCAGGCGCGAGACCGAGCCTACGGTCTAATGGCCCGTGTATCCTGCGATACTCTTTACTACAGGCGGGACATTGCTGTCTCCGCCGGCTCCGCGGAAGGGTGAAAGCATGACCGCAAGGCGCAAGCAGCGTACAGCTGCCGCTGACGTCCGTGTCGTGGTCGTCATGGGCAGCGCTTCGGACCGTCCCGTCATTGAAGGCATGTTGCCGCTGCTGGAACGGTTCGGCCTCTCGTACCGCGTTGAAGTGGCTTCGGCCCACCGCCAGCCGGACAGATTACGGCGCCTGATCACCCGGTCTGACAGAGAGGGCAGCGAGGTCTACGTGGCCGTGGCGGGCATGGCCGCCCACCTGCCGGGTGTGGTCGCTTCCCTGACCCGCCGCCCTGTCATCGGCGTGCCGGTGGCCAGCGGAGCTATGGCCGGGTTCGATGCTTTGCTGTCTATGGTCCAGATGCCCCCCGGTGTGCCGGTGGCAACGGTGGCCGTCGGCAGCGCCGGCGCCAAGAATGCCGCCGTTCTCGCGGCTCGCATCCTGGCTCTCAGCGATCCGGAAGTCGCAGCCCGCCTGGAGAATTACCACAAGGAGCTCGCGCGGGGCGGGAGGTAAGGGTAGTGCAACGGTTGCCGGACTGGGACGCCGCGGCCGATCTGCTGGCGACGGGGGGGGTCGTTCTGCTTCCCACGGATACCCTGCCGGGCCTGCACTGCCGCGCCGATCTACCCCAGGCGGTTCAGCGCCTCGTCGAACTCAAGCGCCGTGTGGTCACCAAACCGTTCTTGTTGCTCTGCGGATCCGCATTGCAAGCCCTGGATTTCACCACCGCGCCCGATTCGCGAGGCATCGTCTATGCCAGGCACTGCTGGCCGGGGCCGTTCACCTTGATCTTCCCGGCCGGACCCGAGGCGCCTGGGGAGGTCACGGCGGGACTGCCCACGGTAGCGCTCCGTGTCCCCGAGCCGCTGGAGCTGCGGCGTCTGGTCACCGCGGCCGGGTTCGCCCTGGTCTCTACCAGCGCCAACCTCACCGGCCAGCCACCCACACCCGACCTTGAGGCGGCGAGTAAGCTGTTCGCCACGCAGGTCGACGGTGTCCTGACCGCCATTCCCGCCTGGCAGCCGGTGGCCTCCTCGGTCCAGGCCTCGACCTTGATCGACCTGACCGCCTGGCCGCCACGGATACTGAGGAAGGGCGTGGGAAAACCACCGGACTGGTCGCACGGTTCAGCGCCGGAAGGGTAGTGAGCTGGCTGCTGTGGCATCGGAGATGCTTGTCTGGCAGCAGATTCGCCGGTTGCAACCGCCCTGGGGAACCTTGACGGCCACCCACCCTCCATCTATCGTTTGGCCTGCCGCAGTAGGACCTTCATGAATAATGCGGGCTGGCGACACTTGGTCCTGCGCCCTGGGGTTGGAAAGGAACTCTTTGCTTTTGATTAACAATGAGTTACGGCATCACTGGAATGTCTGGGACGGAGAGGCGGCACTGCGGAGGTCAAATCGGGAGACAGGGAGACCGGCTGACTTATTACGGGGTCGTTCCTTCCTGTCAGCTGCCTGCCGCATCTTCCGGGATTTACCAAGGCGTGAACCTTGAAGACTCGGACCGTTCTATTCCTCTGCACGGGCAACACCTGCCGGAGCCCCCTGGCTGAGGCAATGGCGCGCAGCCGTTGCAATAGCGGCAGCGTGCGGTTTCTGTCGGCAGGACTGGTGGCCCTGCCCGGGCTGCCTGCCTCGGAGAACTCCTTGGCCGTGGCTGCCGAACGGGGGATTTCCCTTGCCGACCACGTCTCACGGCCACTGAGCAGCGAATTAATAGCAGACGTGGACTGGGTCATCGGCATGACACGCTCTCACCTGGACCTGTTCAAGGGACGTTTTCCTGCTTTCAGCGGGAAGGTGGGATTGCTGGGAGAGCCCGGCGTAGATTTTTCCGACCGGTCACCACCCGAGATCATGGAAGTGGTCGATCCATTCGGAGCAGCGCTGCCAGAGTACCAGGCCATGGCCGAGCAGCTGGATCTCCTTATCGACAGATGGCTTCCCGTGTTCCAGCGGAAGCAACGCATTGAAGGGGAGGATACGTGAACATCGCCATCGGATGCGATCACAGGGGATTCACGCACAAGACCAGCCTTCTGACCGCCTTACGGCAACAGGGACACGAGGTATGTGATTTCGGCAGCCCCAGCGCAGAAGCCGTCGATTACCCCGATACCGCCTTTGCCGTGGCTGAAGCCGTGGCCGATGGCCGGTGTGACCGGGGCATTCTGATTTGTGGGTCGGGAATCGGCATGAGCATCGCTGCCAACAAAGTGCTGGGCGTGCGCGCCTCCTTCTGCGGTGACGAGGAAGCGGCGCGGCTGACCGTCCTGCACAACGACAGCAACGTGCTGTGCCTGAGCGGAGACCGCACACCTCCGGATCTGGCTTTGCAGATTACTACGACTTGGCTCAATGCCGAGTTTGAAGGTGGCCGCCACGGCCGCCGTGTTCAAAAGATTCTGGACTACGAGACAGCCACCCGACGGGAAGGGAAGAGATCATGATGGAGGAACTGCGCAGCGCGGATCCGGAGATTGCCGATGTCCTCATCGCCGAACTGAAGCGGCAACAAGACCAGTTGGAGATGATCGCCAGCGAGAATTTCACCAGCAGGGCTGTCCTGACGACCATGGGCAGTGTGCTGACCAACAAATACGCCGAGGGCTATCCCAAGAAGCGCTACTACGGGGGTTGCGAGCACGTCGACACGGCTGAGATCCTGGCTAAACGGCGGGCTTGTGCCTTGTTCGGCGCCGACCGGGCCAATGTTCAACCTCACTCCGGTTCGACGGCGAACATGACGGCTTATCTGGCCTTCGCGAAACCGGGTGATAAGATAATGGGCCTGTCGCTCTCCCACGGTGGCCACCTGACCCACGGACACCCGGTCAACTTCTCGGGCTCGCTTTTCCAGGCCATCCATTACGAGGTGGACCGGGAGACCGAGACCATCGACTACGACCACATGCGCAAACTGGCTCTGGCCGAACAGCCGAAATTGATCGTGGGCGGTGCGAGCGCCTACCCGCGTTTTTGGGACTATGAAGCCATGCGGTCCATCGCTGACGAGATAGGGGCCATCCTGATCTTTGACATGGCCCACATCGCCGGCCTCATAGCGGGTGACGTGCATCCCAATCCGGTGCCGCACTGTGATGTGATCACCTCGACGACTCACAAAACCCTGCGCGGACCGCGTGGCGGCCTGATCCTCTGCCGCAAGGAGCACTTCAAGGCCATCAACAAGATAAACTTCCCCGGTATACAGGGCGGGCCCTTCATGCACATCATCGCGGCCAAGGCGGTATGCTTCCAGGAAGCGATGCAGGACAGTTTCAAGGTCTACGCCCGCAACGTGGTCGACAACGCCCAGGCCCTGGCTAACCGGTTGTTGGAACACAATTTCCACCTTGTCAGCGGTGGTACGGACAACCATCTCTTGCTGGTGAATGTGGCCAACAAGGGATTGACCGGCAAGGATGCAGAAGAGTTGCTCGAGCGGGTCGGCATCACAGTCAACAAGAACACGGTGCCGTTCGATCAGGAGAGCCCCTTCGTGACCAGCGGCATCCGCATCGGCACGCCAGCTCTGACGACTCGCGGCATGGGTCGTGCCGAGATGGAGAAGATTGCCGATATCATCCACGATGCCGTGGAGAATCGCGCTGACGAAGATGCCTTGGCGCGGTTGTGTCGTCACAGCGCAGAATTGTGCAGCGTGTTCCCGCTCTATGCGGATTTATAGTCCGGGCTGAGTGTCGGAGTGTCACGGCGACGGAAGGCACAGCATGAAGTGCCCCCATTGCGGCGAGGATAGCGACAAGGTCGTGGACTCCCGGGTGATCCGGGGTGGAAGCGCCGTGCGCAGGCGGCGGGAGTGTTTGGCCTGCGCCGCTCGTTTCACCACCTACGAGTATGTGGAGGTCAAGCCGTTTCTGGTGGTCAAGAAGGATGGGCGCCGGGTGCCCTACGAACGCTTTAAGATCGTCGCCGGCATCGCCAAAGCGTGTGAAAAGCGCCCTGCCTCCCTGGATGAGATCGAGGCTCTCGTGGAAGATATCGAGCGCAAGCTCGCGGGGCAGAACACACAGGAAGTTCCCACCCACGCCATTGGTCAGGAAGTCATGGATCGGTTGCGCCAGTTCGACGAAGTGGCCTACGTCCGTTACGCTTCGGTCTACCGGTCCTTCTCCGATCTGGAGGAGTTCCTGACGGTTCTGCGCCGGCTCCAGGCAGATAAGGAAGATGCATCGTGACGGCAGGACATCCACCCGCCGATATTCCGGAGCAGGACCTTTCCCCGCCGGAGGATAACGGTTCAGGTGTCTCCATGTCCATGATAGACCACTTGGAGGAGCTACGTGGCGCCTTGATCTCTTCCCTGGCTGCGGCTGCTTGCGCGTCGATATTATGCTGGTTCTGGTCGCGGCCGCTGCTGGATCTCCTGGTCAAGCCAATCGCGTCGGAAGGAGTTTATTTCCACGCGCCCATCGAGGCGTTCACAACGCGCCTGAAGATTTCCGCCGTTTGCGGACTATTCGTCATCCTGCCTTTCATTTTTTACAAGGTTTATGGCTTCGTCTTGCCCGGCTTGTACGTGCGGGAGCGCAAGGTCATCACACCACTGCTGGTCTCTTCCACACTCCTGTTCTATCTGGGTGTGACCTTCGCCTACACAATCGTCATCCCCAAGGTCGTGGTCTTCATGTTGAGTTTCGGCACCGAGACCATGCAACCGCTCATCGGGATCGGCGCCTATTTCTCCTTTGTGATGCGGTTGTGTCTCGCCTTCGGGGTCGTGTTCGAGTTACCCCTGGTCGTGCTCTTCTTGAGCGTGATAGGCCTGGTCGATCCACGCACGCTCTTGCGGACCTGGCGTTACGCCCTGTTGGCGATCGTGATCTTCGCGGCCGTCCTGACACCGCCAGATATATTCTCGCAGTTGTTGATGGCCGTGCCAGTGATGGTTTTGTACTTCGCGTCGGTCCTGGTGGCCCAGGTGGTCACACGCCGCAGGCGGAGCCGGGAACGAGATGATGATTGACACCCACCCACGGTGGGAAATACTTGTGGTAAGGTAAGTGAAGCTGGCTTCTTTGAGAGTGGGAGTTCATGTCGCTGCTCGACCGGGAACGAATCAAGTTGATCACCTTGCAGAGGAAGATCCGGCCGGCGCTGGAGCTGTTCGAGAAGGAGTTCGCTGCGGTGATGGACGGCGGCACACCGCTGAGCCATGAGATCTGCCAACACGTCTTGCAAGGGAAGAGCAAGCGGTTCCGGCCCACCTT
>CBDURX010000171.1:0-5421 GCA_965369485.1 uncultured bacterium
TTCGAGGGCGTCTGCAGGGGCCCGAGAGCCACGGATGGCGGAGGGCCCCGGAAGCCGAGTGAGACGGCCACAGGAGGTGGCCGGCGAGCGTCCCTGGAAACGGGTCTGTGAGTCCAAAGACGCTACACCGAAACACATTACACAGATGCAATTTCCGAGGCACAACGTGAACTTTTCGCTTGATTTGATAATTTGAATCATTTTCATGTTTTTATCACTTCGAGTCTCAATTATGTCCTGTGGTATAATCCAAGGGAGAAGTTATCCGCATGAGACCGAGAGGTTTCGCGGGGGTAGCGAGAGATCGCGCCGGTTCCGCCGGTGGCTGTTTCCAATTCAATCCCTGGAGGATCGGTATGAAATACTTGAAAGCTGCAGCCGTCATGTGTGTGGTCCTGATCCTGGCCGCACCCGCCTTCGCCATGGTGCCCCGCATGGTCATCGCCGAGTTGGGCGCCGCCACTTGGTGAACCTACTGCCCTCGTGCGTACGCGGGTCTGGCCGTCGTGTCGGACCGGTACGACAGTGTCGAGTTCGACACTTTCAAGTACATGGCATCCAGTGGCGGTCTCAGTTGCCCGGACTCGGACAGCCGCATCACCTACTACGGCATCTCCGGACTGCCCACGCTCGTCTGGCAAGGAACCATCTACAATGTCGGCGCCGGCACTGACGTCATCAACGGCGATCCCTACGACGCGATCATCCGTTCACTGTTGCCTGCCGCCACGCCCTTCGTACTGAGGATCACCGACTTCAGTTATGGGCACACCGACCCCTTCGTGACGGTTCAGGTGGAACTGGAAGACGACATCGCCGACATCTCCAACACCTACATACGGGTCTTCATCGTCGAGAACGATCTGCAGTACAGCTCCACTATCTACCAGGACATACTGCGCGACATGCTGCCACAGACAGCGCTGACCATCGATACGGCGGGACAGGTGCAAGAGTTCACGCAACCACTTCCCATCCAGCCCAGTTGGGTCACCGAGAACCTCCGCCTCGTCGCCATCGTGCAGAGGGACACGGACAAGGCCATCCTGCAGGCTTGCAACTCGCTACCGGTGGGAGACTACGCCTTCCGCTTCTACTCCCTGGGGGACAGGGTGGTTGTGGCTTCCGGCGCCCACCAGTTCGACGATTTCGCCCTCTTCAACCTGGGCGATCTGGACGACACCTACCATCTGAGCCTGGACACGAGCGATCTGCCCGCGGGCTGGAATGCCTGGCTCACAGACGGCGTGGACAGTTTCGACACGGTCGACGTCTCGCTCCAATCCGGCGAACGGACCATCTACAACGTCGTGGTCGAGACGGGAAGCCCCGGCGGCGGCGGCGTCACGCTGAATATCCACTCCCTGGGTAACCGCACCGACGACCGCCAGGTCTCTTACTCCGTGATCACCGCGGACACCGAGATCCTATTGGTTGACGACGACGGTGCCGAATCCTTCGAGAGCGACTACTTCGCGCCGGCCATCGAGGCCGCGGGACGCTCCTATGCCATCTGGGACCGCGGCGCGGCGACCGTCTCGGGCCCGATCCTGGAGAACTTCGACATCGTGGTCTGGAACGTGGGCTGGGCCTTCCCCTCTCTCGACGCGGATGATCGCGCCGCTCTGTCGGTTTACCTGGACGGTGGCGGGCGGTTGTTCGTCTCCGGCCAGGACATCGGCTGGGACCTCAACGACCAGGGCGGGACGGCCTACCAGTGGTACCGGCAATACCTCCACGCTAATTACATCAACGACGACACCAACGATTACACACTCGACGGCGTGGTCGACGATCCCGTCAGTGACGGGATATCCCTGATCATCACCGGCGGCGACGGCGCCAACAACCAGGAATACCCCAGCGATATCGATCCCTACGGGGAAGGGGCGGGGGTCATCTTCACCTACGACCTCAATCGCAACGGGGCCATCAAGGCCGATACCGGCGTCTACAAAGTGGTCTATTTCGCCTTCGGGTACGAGGCCATCAACAACGCCGCGGACCGGAACCTGGTCATGGAGCGGGTGCTGAACTGGTTGACCCCCACACCATCGGGCCTGCACAACGGCGGTCCGACCGCGCCGCTGGTCCTCTACCAGAACGTGCCCAACCCGTTCAACCCGGCCACGGAGATCTTCTACCGTCTGGGGCAAGAGGGTGAGGTGCGGCTGGAGATCTTCGACGTGGCGGGTCGCCTGGTGCGCGTTCTGGAAGACGGCGTCCGCCCCGCGGGCGACTACCGAGCTGTGTGGAACGGTCACGATGCCGCAGGCCATCAGCTCTCTTCCGGTACGTATTTCTACCGCCTGCACACTGAAGGGGTAACGGCTACGCGGAAGATGTTGATGTTGAAATAGTACGCGGAATGAGAGCGCGCTGAATATTTTAGCGGATCCCTCGCCGACGAGCCGCCCTGAGAACCTCTGTTTAGGGCGGCTCCGTCGCTGGCGCCGGCAAGGATTTCGACGGTACGGCCACCTTACCTCACCGCCGCGAACGCCCGCTCCAGGTCGGCGATCAGGTCGTCCGTGTGCTCTATACCCACGGACAGTCTGATCAAGCCGTCCACGATACCCAGCTCTTCCCGTCGCTGTTTCTCGATGCTGGCGTGAGTCATGATGGCTGGGTGCTCTATCAAGCTCTCCACGCCCCCCAGGCTCTCGGCCAGGCTGAACAAACGGGTGGCGGAGAGGAACTCGCGAGCCGCCGCCAAACCTCCGGTCAGGACGAAGGAGATCATCCCACCGAAACCGCGGGCCTGCCGCCGGGCCAGCTCGTATTGAGGGTGAGACGGCAAGCCGGGGTAGATCACCATTTCCACTTGCGACTGCTCTCCCAGAAACTCCGCTATCCGCCGTGCGTTCTCCTCGTGTTGCCGCATGCGCACCGCCAGGGTCTTGATCCCGCGCATGACCAGGAAGCAGTCCATGGGACCCGGCACCGCTCCAATGCTCTTCTGCAGGAACGCCAGACGTTCGGCGATCCGGTCGTCGCTCGTCACCACAACGCCGCCGATGACGTCGCTGTGGCCGTTCAAGAACTTGGTGGTCGAGTGCAGAACGATATCGGCGCCCAGCGCCAGAGGGTTCTGCCAGTAGGGGCTCATGAAGGTGTTGTCCACCAGGGACCAGGCGCCGTGCTCCCGGGCACGCTCAGTCAGAGCTGCGATGTCCAGTACCTTCAACAACGGATTGGTGGGCGTCTCGATCCAGACCAGGCGCGTGTTGTCGCGCAAGTGAGCCTCCAGGACGGCCGGATCTTGCAGATCCGCGAACGTGAACGTGAGCCCTTTATCCGCCAGCACCTTGTCGAACAAGCGATAGGTCCCGCCGTAGACGTCGTCGCAGCATACGACATGGTCGCCCGCCTTCAGCATGTGTAGCACGGTGGCCGAGGCCGCGCAGCCGGAGGCGAAGGCGAATCCGTGCTTGCCGCCCTCCAGCGCCGCCACGTTTTCCTCCAGTGCCTTGCGGGTGGGATTGCCGCCACGTGAGTAGTCGTAGCCCTTGTGCTCGCCGGGCGCCGTCTGCACGTAAGTCGAGGGGAGGAACACGGGCGTCATGATGGCGCCCGTGCCAGGCTCGGGATCCTGCCCGGCGTGGATGGCTCGGGTCTCGAAGGCGTAGCCGGTCGTCTTGTCGCCGGTATTCTTGTCTCTACCCATGGGTGTCACGCTCCGCGCTGAATGGATAAGTCCCCCGAGGGGACGAGAACATGCTCGGCGGGAGAATGATACTCTCGCTACAGGAATCCCTGCTCCCGCATCCAATCGTCATTGTAGAGTTTCGAAAGGTACTTGTTACCCGTATCGCAGGCGAAGGTCACTACCCGCTTGGGCCGGCCCTGCTCCCGGCAGTAGCGTAGCGCCGCGGCCAGCAGGGTGCCCGTGGACGATCCGGCCAGGATTCCGTCCTTCAGCAACAGCTCTCGCGCCATCTGCATGCTCCGGGCGTCGGAGATGGTGTAGGCTTTCCGCACCCGCGACAGGTCCGCCACGGGAGGCAGGAAATCTTCTCCGATGCCCTCCACCAGCCAGGAACCTGCCTCACCGAACTCGCCTGTCTCGACGTATCCGGCCAGGACGGAACCCTCAGGGTCGGCCAGGACCATTTCCACGTGAGGCGCCTCCCGCGCGAAGAACCGGCTCAGGCCGGTGATGGTACCTCCCGAACCCACGCCACACACCACGGCATCCAGATCCTTGTTCATCTGGGCGAAGATCTCCGGTGCCGTGCCGGTCTCGTGAGCATGAGGATTGGCGGGGTTGTCGAACTGGTTGACGTAATACGCACCCTCCGTCTCGCGTGTGATGCGCTCGGCCATGTCCTGATAATAGGCGGGGTGGCCCCTTGTCACGTCGGAGCGGGTCATGACCACCTCGGCACCCAGGGCCCGCAAGTGATGCGCCTTCTCGGGACTCATCTTGTCGGGCATGACGATCACCAACCGATACCCCTTACGGGCGGCCACCAGGGCCAGGCCCAGGCCGGTGTTGCCGGCGGTGGCCTCCACCAGGGTACCACCCGACGCTATCCCGCCCTCACTTTCCGCCGCCTCTATCATGGACAGGCCGATGCGGTCCTTGATGGACCCGCCGGGGTTCTGGCACTCAAGCTTCATGAATAAGCGGCAGGAGCCGGTGTCGAAGCCATTCAGCTCCACCAGCGGCGTGTTGCCAATCAGGTGGATCACTTACCGCACCGCCGCAACAGCAGCAGTGTGGCGTCGTCCTCGAGAGAAGCGTTGCACACGAATTTTTGCAGATCCTCGAAGGCGCCATCGATGATCTCTTCCAGAGGTTGATGGCATCTATTGCGGGCGCTCTCGAGAAAACGGTCCTCGCCGTAGAACTCGTCCTCCACCATGGCCTCAGGAATGCCGTCGGAGAACGCGCAGAACAGGAAATCGTCGGGCAGCATGATCGTCTTCACCTTGTACTCGGCGCCGGGCATCAAACCCAACGGCATGCCGGTAGTTTCGAGCAACAGAGGTTCATCGTCGGAAAGCATCAAGATAGGCGGGTTGTGCCCGGCATTGACGTACTCCATCTCGCTGGTCTTGGGATCGAGCAAGCCGAGGAAGAGGGTGACGAAGTGCATGTCGTCGGAGCGCTTCAGGAGCTGTCGGTGGAGTCTTTCGGCCATCAGCAGTGGAGGCTGGCAATCCTCGAAAAGTATGTCCAGTCCCGACATCACCAGGGACATGAGCATGGCCGCCCCCATGCCCTTGCCGGTGACATCCCCCACGACTATGGCGATCCGCCCGTCCTTCAGCTCCCGGACGTCGTAAAGATCGCCAGCCACCTCGTAGCAGGGGATCTGCCGGGCAGCAATCTCGAACCCGGACAGGACAGGCAATTTAGCCGGCAGCAGTTTCTTCTGCACCTTCAAAGACAGCCAAGCATGATAGCAACAATCC
>CBDURX010000172.1:0-5421 GCA_965369485.1 uncultured bacterium
CACTTCCACCGCACCGTGGCCGAGTCGAAACAACTGAATGCGCTGGGCGGACCAAGGGTGATCATCTCCGCCAGCGGCATGATGACCGCGGGGCGCATTTTACATCATCTGGTGCAGCGGCTGCCTGACAGGAAGAACCTGGTGCTCATAGTGGGCTACCAGGCCATGGGTACACGTGGCCGTAGCATGCTGGAAGGGGCCAAGTCGTTGAAGATTCACGGCCATAAGGTGCCGGTGCGGGCAGAGTTTCAGCAGATCCACGGCCTTTCCAGTCACGCCGACTGCGACGAGCTGATGGCCTGGATCACCTCGGCCGAGACCATGCCCGAGACCGTCATCATCACTCACGGCGAGCCGAAGCCGGCAGCCGCTCTGGCGGAGAGGATAGAGCAGGAGACGGGCGTCAGGACCTTCGTGCCGCAGCTGAGGGACGAGTTCGATTGCGGTTGAGCCGTCATGCTCGCTCGCATTCAGAAGAGGAAACGGCCATGAATCCCCACCGCGAAGGCCGCGAGAATACGCGGGCCAGCGACAATACGGAGACCAGCGACATCATCCAGCTTCCCGATCCCCACCTGACTGGCCGGATATCCCTGGAAGAGGCGCTGGCCCGGCGGCGGTCACTGCGTGATTTCACATCGGCACAGCTGACACCTGCCCAGCTGTCCCAGCTCCTCTGGGCGGCACACGGCATCACGGAGTCGCGGGACAAGCTACGGACCATCCCTTCCGCCGGCGCGCTCTATCCTCTGGAGATCTACCTGGCCACGGCCGACGGCCTTTACCACCACCTCCCACATGCCCATCAGCTCCAGAGGCTTACGACCGTGGACATCCGCCCGGACCTGGCACGGGCCGCCCTGCGCCAAACCTCCCTCAGCACGGCCCCGGCCGTCTTCGTCATCGCCGCCGTCCTGGCCCGCACCGCCCACACCTACGGCGGTGACGCCGTGCGTTATGTCCACCTGGAAGTGGGCCACGCCGCCCAGAACATCCTGTTGCAATCCGCCGCCCTCGGCCTCGGCGCGGTCCCCATCGGCGCCTTCTACGAGCAAAAGATACGTATCGCTCTCGGACTGCCAGGTGACCACGAGCCGCTGTACCTGATACCAGTGGGGCATCCTCGCGACAGCACCGGTCCGACCTGATCCCCGGCCGTTAACCCGCTACATGATCCCGCTGCTCAACCACGATGGCTTTCCCGATCCCAGGCCCGGTATGTTATGCTTACAGACAGGACGAATCCTCTCTCCCAGGAGCCACCATGGCCCGCCTCCCGCAATCGCCCCGGACCTTTTTCATCGTTCTGATCACGTGTCTGCTCTCGTTGACCAACATCACTACTTGGCACACACCGGTCTGCAGTCAGACCACAGCCATCGGAGACACTCTGACGGTGATCCAGAGGCCACTGCTGAACATCCCGGCCCTGGTCACCCCCGGTGACACCTTGAGGATCGACTGCGCAGCGGACCCGTCGACCACGGGCTGGACAGCACAGTTGAGCCACGGTCAGCTGTTGATCCCGCTGGAAATCGTCGATGCCAGCTACGATCCGACCACCCTCTGGTGGACCCTTTCGGCACCGGTTCCTGCGGTTCCCCTCTTCGAGCTCTTTGACCTACGCGTGACTGCCGAAAACGGTCTTGATGACACCACCCGCCACGCCGTGCAGATCCTGAATGAATTCAAGAGCCACTTCTACTTCGCCCACCTCACCGACACACATCTGCCGGACCACGCGTACCATGATCAGGGCGGGTCCGTGACCGACAGCACCGAGATCGTCGACCTGCGCGAGGTGATCCACGACATCAACCTCATCCATCCGGAGTTCGTCCTGTTGACCGGCGACCTGGTGAACGAAGGAGAGCTGGAAGACTACCTCGAGTGGCGCTCCTACACGCGAGCGCAACGATTACTGGCCGAGTTCGAGGTACCGGTATTTCTCATAGCCGGCAACCATGACATCGGCGGCTGGGAGGACTCGCCGCCTCCGGACGGCACCGCGCGGCGGAACTGGTGGCGCTTCTTCGGCTGGCCGCACCTCGACGACCCTCCCTCCGGCGCACCGCAGTACACGCAGAACTACAGCTTCGATTACGGCTCGGTCCACTTCACCGCCCTGGAATCCTACGTCAACTACGACATGTGGCGGCCTTGGATCTACGGCAGCGAAAGCTTCACGTCCGGTCAACTGGCCTGGCTCGCAGACGACCTGGCCGCCGCGACCGGCAGTGCAAAACGTATCCTGTTTTACCACTACGACTTTTCCCACCAGCTCGACCTGCCGGCCCTGGGCGTTGATATGGCGCTGTGGGGCCACATCCACAACGACAGCGGCAGCCTGACGAGCCAGCCCTACGACCTTGCCACCAACAACGTCTGCGACTGGGAGCGGTCATACCGCATGGTAAGGGTCATCAACGGGAACCTGTATCCCCGGCCGACCCTGACGACCGGTAGTGCGGGCCAGTTCTTGCGGCTCGAATACGCCGGCGACAACAATGGCCAGCAGGATTTGCAGGAAGCGACCGTTTACAACGGTTTCACCGAGCGTTTCGAACACTCGCTGGTCAAATTCCACATGCCCAGTGGCGGCAGTTACCAAGCCATTGGCGGCAATATCCTGCAGGCGGACGACTCCGGTCCGGTGACCGTGGTCTACCTGGAGGTGGATATCCTGCCCCAAGCGACGCTGGATCTAGCGGTATGGCGCGAGGCGACCGGCGTGGCGGAGGCGCCATCGCCATTGATCCCGTTCCTGCACCAGAACCACCCCAACCCTTTCAACCCCGCCACCGACCTCCGCTACAGTCTCCCGCGATCGATGCACGCGCGTCTGGCCGTCTACGACCTCCAAGGCAGGGAGGTCGCACTGCTGGTGGATGGTCCCCGGCCGGCCGGCACATATACTGTCCGCTGGAACGGCCGGGACGGGCGGGGACGGGAGATGCCATCCGGCGTCTACGTGACGCGCCTGAGCGCTGACGGGCGGACAAGTAGCCAGACAATCGTCCTGGCTCGCTGAAGTACCCCGCCTCGCTGAAGTACCCCGCCCCGCAGGCCGTATCGGCCTCCCTTCCAGGCATATTCCCACTCTCGCCCTTGACATCACCTTCCCTCGAGTCTATATATTCCGATTATGAATAATACGAAATCGTACAAACTACCTCGTAAAAAAAAGAGGGGCCGGAACGTCTCCCCCACCCCGCTCCGTTTCCTCTCACCGATCCACAAGGCCACCCGTCAGCTGTCGATCCACCTGCAGAGAATCCACGCCGGACTCGGCGTATCCCACCCAGAAGCTCATGTGTTGGCTTACTTACTGAGCTACGGACCGTGCTCTGTGGGCGAGTTGCTGAACGTGTTCGGCCACAAGAAGTCGACCCTGACCAGCATCCTCGACCGTCTCGCGAAGCGCGGCCATATCGTGCGCGACGTCAATCCCCTGGACCGGCGCTCTTTCATGATCGACCTGACCGCGCCGGGCCGTCGGACGGCTCGCAAGATCAGACGCCTCCTCGAAAACTTGGAAGAGGAGATCGCGAGCCGGATATCACAACGTAGCCTGGCGGGGTTCCGACACGTGATGGAAGCCATCGCCAATGTCACGGTGGTGGAGGTGCGCCATGACGAAGCCGCCCCAGGGGAGACCGACCGCCACGGAGCGTGAATCACCCGCAGAAAGGAAGAGCCATGCATCCCGAAACCCTCAAACTTCAACTCGGTTTTACCCAGTGGGTCGTCACCAAGAACTGTGAGGAGTTGAGCCACGAGGATAGCCTCTTGCAACCGGCATCTGGTGGCAACTGCCTGAACTGGCTGGTGGGACACATCGTGGCTGCCCGCCAGCACATGCTGTCGGCTCTCGATCAGAAACCGGTCTGGAGCGAGAAGAAAATCGAGCGCTACGACCGCCATTCACCTCCGGTCGCCGGACCGGACGACGCCGAGCCGTTGGCGGAGATGCTCGAGACCCTCGCGGCTTCCCTCGAGGGAATCATCCGGGGATTGGACCGGATCACGCCGGAACAGCTGGCGGCCAAGGCTCCCTTCAGCCCCACCAACAACGAGAACGAGACCTACGGTTCGCTGCTGGCCGGACTGGTTTTCCACGAGGCCTACCACACCGGTCAGACCTCGTACTGGCGGAGATGCGTGGGCAAGGAGTCTGTCATCAAGTAGAGGTGGGAAGGTTTCTCAGGATACGACCAGCTCGGTGCGCCTCTTGAGGGTCAACCGCTCCTGATCCAGTACGTACTTGCGGACTTTCTCCAGTCCTTCGGGAGCATTCAGACTGCCCCGGATGAATTCGATGCCCATCTGTACGCTGCGGACCGTTCTCTTCTTGGGGAAAAGATCCAGGTGGTGGACAACGCCGACCAGTTCGACACTGCCGTACGGATCGGGAAGGTCGAAACTGCATACGACCTCCCTTCCCCACCGGAATCCCGACACCAGGGTGTTGCTGTGGATCTCCATGCGGGCGCCGGTGAAGCTCAGGTCCCGTACCACGAAGGGCACGACCTGCTTCTTCTCACCGCTGCCATCCCCTTTCAGGACCAACGGGCTGCGGATCTTGCCGGTGATCTCCGCCTCGGGCACGATGCGGAACGCGTCCCGCCGCTGCCCCGGCATGATCCTGGTCGGCACCTCCATCCTCACCAGCGGCAGAGAAATGGACTTCCCCACATGGGCCCGGGTCGTGCCGGTAACCTGACTCTGGAACTGCAACAACCTTCCCCGCCGGAAGAAGATGACAGCAAGATCATCTCCGATCTTGTGTCGGTCATTCTCGAGGCACGGACAGGTCAAGGTCAGTTCGCGTTCAGACTCATTCTTGGCGTAACCGATAACCGTCGCGTGGTAGACCTTGTGGCGTCCATCCGTGGACGGCACGCGCAGATAGACGTCTTCCTCATGATTCACCAGACCGTTGACGATGTTACGCACGTCCTCCGGAAAATCGATGGCGTAGCCGGAGAGTCGCTTCGAGGCGACGGAGGTAGAATCACTGTAGGTGTCGCCGGCCTTGCCCTCCAGCTCGTTACGCTTGGCCAGTCCGATCAACAGCTGCAGGCGGCCTGCCTCGGTAGGCAGTTCGATATGGAATTGGCGGCCCCCCGTGGCCCGCACCACGAACCGCTCCGGATCGTGGACCACGAAGTCTTTACGAAGGTTCGCGCCCCTCACGTCGGTGGTAAGAGCGTCCCGCAGCATTTCACAGAGGATGGAAAAACCACGCCCGGTTTCCAGGTCGGGTTCGGAACTCTCAGCGACCTTCTCCAACGGCCGCCGCTCGGTGGCCTTCCAAGCGGCCAGCATCCCCTGGTAGTGCCGATCGGCGAGTACCGGCCGGTTCGCAGGGTAGCCCGTGTTGTACTTACCCGCCGTCGTGTCACCCGAACAGCCGGTGAA
>CBDURX010000173.1:0-5380 GCA_965369485.1 uncultured bacterium
GCTTCTCTGGCACGAGATCCTGAACGCAACAGGTCAGCCTCTAGTGGCCAGCTTCTGGTTGCCTGCCCAGACTACTCAGCAACACAGCCTCGACTTGGCTGGCACGCGAGTCTACTCCCCGAGCGGGACGCCGCTGGACAGCCTCGGCGTGACGGTAACCGTCGACTCGCCCGGCAGCGGAGGGGTGCCGGTGCAGCTACGTTACGACGACCGCCTGCAGGCAGCCGTCGCATCCACCGAATTGAGCCTGGGCACGATCACCGGAAGCATCCCCACACAGACCTTCACCTTCGATCCCCTCACGGAAGATGTGGATTTACCCGACGAGCTCGCCAACATCTCCCTGACCGCCGCCAGCCTGGTGCTGCGGGTGGACAACGGCGCGGGGATGCCGGCCCAGATCGTGATGACGGTGACCGGCACCGCGGAGGACGGATCCAAGGCCACGCTGGACCTGGCGGCCTACATCGCTCCGGCTCCGGAGCAGGATCCGTTACAGACCGTAGTGGTTCTGGACCAGACCAACAGCGACATTGTCCCGTTTCTGAACAATAAGCCGGAGACCATCACCCTCGAGGGCGATGTCCTGGTGGGAGGCGAAACGGTCATCGGCACGATCCGCCCGGGCGACTACGCAGTCCTCAGCTGGGAAATTTCTGCGCCGCTGGAGGTGATCATCGCCGAGACGATCATTGCCGGGGATCCGGACCAGCTGAACCTCGGCGAGGACACCAAGGAGTTGATCAGCGACCACGCCATGAGTGCACGGATGATCGCAGAGATCACCAACCACCTGCCGGTGGCCGTGGACCTCACCATTTATGTGAGCGATG
Source organism: uncultured bacterium (assembly GCA_965369485.1). Lineage (GTDB taxonomy): Bacteria > Krumholzibacteriota > Krumholzibacteriia > LZORAL124-64-63 > LZORAL124-64-63 > CBDURX01. The sequence goes on from CBDURX010000173.1 coordinate 834, forward strand.
ACACCTTGACCATGATCAGCGATCCGTTATTGACCGTCAGGCTCATGGACGTGGCGGCTGGACAGCTCGACCCACTCCTGCACACTGTGAGCGCTCCGACCGTAAGCCGACCGGAAATCAATCTCACGCGAGAGGAAATCCTGGTGTTCGGGCTGCCCGATCGGGATCTGTTCACCCTCCTCGAGGTGACCCTGCCCGGCAGCGGTGACCCTGTACGATTACGGGCGACGGACTACCTGCAGGTCAACGGCCTCGTTAGTCTAGATATTCGCACCACGGATTAAGCAGTCTCGCGCGGCATCTTGCCGTGGCAGGGAATGCGGAGGAGTCGATCATGTCAACGCTTGGACACAGACTTCGTTCCTCACACCTCAGCCAGCGTTTGCTCACACACAGCACCATACTGCTCGGTGCGGTCTTGCTGACGACTGTTCCCGGTGCAAACACGGCCCGGGCCGACGGGTCGGTCGCGGCGTGGGGAATGGGTGGCGCCTACACCGCCGCCTGTCGCGGTTTGGGCGCGGTGGGTTGGAACCCGGCCAACCTGGTGCTTGACGATGGGCTGGCCATCGGCCTCGTCTCCGCCGCGGTGGATATGCACAACAACTCCTTAAGCCTCTACCGGTACAACGAGATCAACGGCGGCAATTTGACGCAGGCGGACAAACAGTGGGTCCTGGATTCAATCCCCGAGGATGGTTTGCGGATCGACGCCGAAGTCCGGGCTTCCGGTCTCGGCTTCCGGACGGGACCGTTCGCCATCACTGTGCAGGCTCTGGGCGGCGGCACGGGAAATCTCGACAAGGATTTCTTCGACCTGGTCCTGATGGGGAACGAGGTGGGCGAGTCGGTATCCTTCGACGATACCTACGGCGAGGGTTACGCCCTGGGCGCGATTACTCTCTCATACGCACAACCGGTATGGAGCACTATGTGGGGTCGTCTCTCTGCCGGCGTCAATCTCCGTTACTGCCGTGGACTCGCGGAGATGCACGTCGAGAAAGCCAGCGGACTGCTGACCACCAACTTCACCGAGATCCTGGGTGCCGCGGAGGTGTCGATGGTCACCGCCACTGGCGGCCGTGGCTACGGTGCCGACCTCGGTTTCACGTTGCAAGCACCCCGTGACTGGGTATTCGGCCTCGTCTTCGACAACCTGGTCAGCAGCATGACCTGGGACGGCGATCCCGAACGCCACATCTTCCGCGTGAGCGCCGACTCCCTCAACATCCTGCAGGAAGACATGGACGCGGCGATATCTGAGAATGATACGACCATGAGCATCGAGGCCTACCGACGGAATCTGCCACGGCGGATACGGCTGGGTGCCAGCAACCAGCTGGGTTCCTGGTTGGTCGCCGTCGACGTCACCCAGGGTCTGGAGTCGCGGGCGGGCGTTAGCACGACCCCCGCGCTGAACGCCGGTACGGAGTGGCGCGGCCTGGGTTGGGTGCTGCCGCGAGCGGGATTTTCCTTCGGCGGTAACGATCGCTCGAGTGTCGCGGTCGGTCTGGGTCTCAGCTTCGGGCCGTGGCGATTGGACCTGGCTGCGGTCAATCGTGGCACGCTGGTTCCCGGCGACAGCAAAGGTGTCGCCATCGCCGCCGGCAGTTCCCTGGAATTCTGAGGGTCAGCCGTGATCAACCACGCAATAATCCTGGTCAAGGCTCGTGCTCCAGCGACTCCTGAAAAGCCTCGACCAGAAGATCTGCCCAAGCCTGGTAGGACTCTTCGTCGACCTTGCAGTTGAGCAGCCGCCCCAGGTCGGTGGTGGCGGACAACAGCTCCTCACGGTTGCTCCGTCGCGCCGGGGCGGCTCCCAGGCAATCCGCGAGATTGGCATGCGCAGGACCTGTCAGGATGGAGCCATGCTGAAGGAATACACCGTTCGAACGCCTCTGGGCCGATCCAATCAGCTTCTTGCCCTCCACACTGATCTCGTGCTGGCCCGCCGCATGGAAACAGGCGAGTGCGCGCCTGGCCGCCCGCGACTCGCCGGCCGAGATGTCCGCCGCGAGGCCAAGCTTCTGTAAAAAGGTCAGCAGTGCGCGATTGATGGTCATGTATGTCGCGTGCAAGGTGCTACCGAAGAGTTCACCGGGGGAGGTACCAACCACGGCGTAGGTCAACTCTTCGGCGTGCAGAATGGCGCGGCCGCCGGTGGGTCGCTGCACCAGATCGTAACCTCGTGCGGCAATGGTTTCCCGGTCGAAGTCAGCGATCTGCTGGTTGTAGCCGAGGGAGACCGACGGTGGAATCCAGCGGTACAGTCGCAGCACGGTGGTGTCGCCAGGACGGTGGTTGGCCAGCAGATCATGGTCGTGTTGCATGTTGACGGCCCCGGTCGCGGGACCGTCTCTTATCACCCGCAACCGCATGGGCCCAGGAAGCTCAGATCCGGCTGGCGCGCGGCCTGGGCCTCGTCGATGCGGGAGACCGGTGTCGTGTGAGGCGCATTCCGCACCAAATCGGGGTCATGCTCAGCCTCGCGCCGGATGGCCGCGATGATCGCCACGAACCGGTCAAGGCTTTCCTTGGGCTCCGACTCGGTGGGCTCGATCATGAGGGCTTCCTCTACGATGAGCGGAAAGTAGATCGTGGGCGCGTGAACACCATAGTCCAGCAACCGCTTGGCGATATCCAGGGTGCGCACGCCGTATTCCTTCTTCCAGGAACTGCCCGTGGCCACGAATTCGTGCAGGCAACCGTCGCCGTGCAGGACCGGCAGGATCTCCTGGATCTGGGCCAACAAGTAGTTGGCGTTCAACACACTCCGCTCGGCAATCCTGGTCAGCCCGTCTCGGCCGTTGCGAAGTATGTAGGCCAAGGCGCGCAAACAGACGCCCACGTGCCCAAAGTAAGGGTGGATCGCGCTGTCATCGGGACCTGGCAGGCTGCCGAACGCGTACCGACCTTCCTGGGCCACGATGAACGGTCCTGGCAGGAACGGCTCCAACTCCTGGGTTACGCAGATGGGACCCGCACCGGGACCACCGCCGCCGTGTGGAGTGGAAAAAGTCTTGTGCAGGTTCAGGTGCACCACGTCGAAGCCCATGTCCCCCGGTCGCACCTTGCCCAGGATCGCGTTCATGTTGGCGCCATCCATGTAGAGGCGGCCGCCGGCATCGTGGACGATCCGGGCGATCGCGATGATGTTCGTTTCGAACAAGCCGAGAGTGTTGGGATTGGTGATCATGATGCCCGCCGTCTGCGGACCGACCATCTTGCGCAACCCATCCATGTCGATGCGTCCATCCGCGCTGGACGGGATAGTCACCGGTTTCATGCCGGTCATCACAACCGAGGCGGGGTTGGTGCCGTGAGCAGAGTCGGGGATGAGGATCTCGACCCTCTCATCTTCCCCGTGGGAGAGGTGCAAGGCACGGATGACCATCATGCCCAGGTACTCCCCCTGGGCGCCGGCGGCGGGGTGCAGGCTACAGGCGGCAAACCCGGTGATTTCACAAAGACTGTCCTGTAGCAGCTTCAGAGCACTCAGCAGGCCTTGGATGTCCTCAGCGTCCTGTTCGGGATGGAGCAAGGCGAAGCCCGGCATAGCCGCCACCTGCTCGTTCAACCGCGGGTTGTACTTCATGGTACAGCTGCCCAGCGGGTACAGCCCCCGTTCTATGTGGTGATTCAGGTTCGATAGCCGGGTGAAGTGGCGCATGACCTCCAGTTCGGACAGGGCGGGCAGGTCGGCGGGAAGCTTGCGTTGGACCTCATCGGGCAGGGTGGTGTCCAGTGCGTCTCCCTCCCAGGCAGGGAAAGTCAGGGCACGCCGGCCACTGCGGCCCTGCGCGAAGAGAGAGGCCGCCAGGTCCGCGCCCCAGGGAATGGGCTCCGCGCCGGTCGTGCTGTCGGTGGAGGTGGGCTGCGGGATCCCTGAGGAATCGGCGGCGGCGGAACCGGACTCGTCGCGGTTCATTTCTCCACCTCATTCCCGTCGTCCAGGAATTCCTGGAGCAGTGCGCAGAAGTGGGTTATCTCGGCCGCCGTGCGCTTTTCGGTGACGGCCACCAGCAGATCTCTCTCGCCACAGGCGGCGAAGCCGTCCAGCGGGATGCCGGCCAGGTAGCCTCTCGAGTGGGCAAAAGTTCGGAAGAGATTCGCCGGCCGCGGCAGACGGATGACGAACTCGTTGAACACCGGCCCGGCGAAGGGCAGTGTCACCCCGGGTAGCTGATGTATCGCCCGGCGCAACGCTTCACACCGCACCCGATTGGCCTCGCCCAACTCTCGCAATCCTTCCGAACCGAGCATGGCCAGATAGATGGTGGCCCGTAGGGCGTTCAGGGCAACGTTGGTGCAGATGTTGGACGTAGCCTTTTCACGGCGGATGTGTTGCTCCCGGGTCTGCAAGGTCAACACGTAACCGTGTCGCCCCTGGCTGTCCATGGCGCGACCGACGACGCGTCCGGGCAAGCGTCGCTTCAGTGTGTCCTGGACGGCCATGAACCCCAGCAGTGGACCGCCGAAACTGGGATAGACACCCAGCGGTTGCGCCTCGCCTACGGCGAGCTGTGCACCGTACTCACCAGGGCTCT
>CBDURX010000174.1:0-5370 GCA_965369485.1 uncultured bacterium
CGGAACTGCGCAGAAGCGGCGTTGACCTTCTACGGCAACTACTCCAATCGAGACGGTAACGAATTGACCGGTATTCTGGGTCGTGAGACCAAGCTGTGCCGGGAGGACTTTCCTGGCAACGAGGACGTCTTCGACCAGTTCATTCCCGACATCATGGATACCAGTTGTGTCAGCCAGGAGTGGGCCCTCGATCAACCCCGCCTCGACCCCGATGACGTTTTCGTCGACGAGGATGGCAACCACTGCGCCTACTTCAACCTGGACAACTGCTTCGAATGCGCCCGTCAGGTCGGCGAGATCTGTACCTCCGAGGGAGGGGAGATCCAGCAGGGGCTCTGGAACTGCAACGACCCGGACGAGTCGCCCGACAACAAGGCGGGGTGTACCGGTATCGGTGGCGCCGAACACCAGGTCAACTGGCTGGTTGGCATGGCGCCGCCCCCCCCCGGCATGCGGATCTGGCCGGCCGACAACCGGGTACACCTCTTCTGGGACGACCGCAGCGAGGTCACCAAGGACATCCGCCTGGACGCGATCGATTTCGAATCGTACCGCATCTGGCGGGCCGACAACTGGGAGCGGCCGTTCGGCTCCTCCATCGATAACGGTCCCGAGAGTGGCTTGTGGCAACTGATCGATGAGTACGACGTGGTCAACCACTACATCAATATCCGGGAATTCCCGGACGGGAGCACTATCAACGACACACTGCCGTTAGGAGCCAACACCGGTCTAGAAGTCGTCGAGTACACACCGATCGTGACGGATACGGAGAAGTTCCCCGGGTTCGAGGGATTGGCCGACTCCATGCAGGTTGTGGTCGACTCGGACGTCGAATGCGACTGGGGTCTGAACCGTCCTGCGATCAGGGACGAGAACTCCAACGTCATACCGGTGATGGAACCCATCATACGCTGGGAGTCCTATCCTGCCGTCCTGGACACCTACTACGCTGTCACCGTACGGGAGCAGGTGGTCGACGAGGAGAGTGGTGAGGTTCTCGTCTGCCCGAAACGGGCTGTCCAGTACTATGAGTACGTCGACCAGGCAATCCACAACGGTTTCCTCTACTTCTATTCGGTGACCGCCACCGACCACGCCCTGCAACTGCTGGGTGGTCATTTCCTCATCGTCGGTGAGGGACAGTCGGGTGACCCGGGTTCGTCCTTCACGCCCACGGTCCCGGGCGCCGTGGCCCAGACAGCCGAGGATCGCGAGAAATTCGGGGCCAATATCTACGTGTTCCCCAATCCAGCTACACGCGACGCCTTGGAGGAATTCCAGCAAATGTTCCCCAATTCGGATGACCCGACAGGGGTGCGCGTGATGTTCACCAAATGGCCTGCCACCGGGAACACGATCCAGATCTTCACCATCGATGGCGACCTGGTAGCCGAGATACCACACGACGGGTCCGGCGGGTACGGACAGGCTGCTTGGAACCTTGTGAGCCGCAACGGTCAGGAGGTCGTCAGCGGCATTTACCTATACACCGTACAGTCGGAGGACGAGCGTTTCGACGACTTCATCGGCAAGTTCGTGATTATTCGGTAGGCCGGCTCCACTCTGGGCCTGACCACTACCAACCCGTCCGCGGACGGATCTGGAGGTATCCATGAAACGCGCAGTTATCCTGACCATTGTCTTGCTGGTCTTGCCATCGGTCGCCATGGCCGTGGGTTTCGCAAAGGTAGGCACCTTTGGAGCCCAATTTTTGCAGATCGGCGCGACTGCCCGGGCCACGGGCATGGGGTCAGCGTTCACCGGAGTCGCGGACGATGCCACGGCGGTGTTCTGGAACCCGGGCGGAATCGTGAACGTGCAGAAGAACGAGTTCAACATCAACCACGTGGAATGGCCGGCCGACACCAAGCTTACCTCCCTGGTCTTGGCCTTCAATCCGCGCTCCATTCCGGGTACCTTTGCCCTGTCCGCCCGCTCTTTCTGGCTCGATCCGATGCTGGTCAGGACAGCCTTCGAGCCCGATGGCAACGGGCAGACATTCGACGCGGGCTATTCGAGTTTCGGACTCACTTACGGGCGTTTCTTCACAGACAAGTTTTCCGCAGGCGCGACGATAAACTACATTCATCTCGGTCTGGCCGAACAGAGCGTCAATTCCGCCAGCTTCGACTTCGGTGTCATGTATCGCATCGGTATACGGGATTTGAAGCTCGGCATGGTGATCCAGCATCTCGGCGGGAAAATCACCTTCGACGAGTTGCCGGCCAAGTTGCCGACTACCTTCAAGGTCGGCATCAGCTTCAATCTTATCAAGGGAGAGAAGCAAAAGTTGCTATTGTCGGGTGAGTTCCAGCATCCTGCGGACAACCTCGAGCGTGCGAATGTGGGCGGCGAGTACAATCTGAACGACCTCTTCTACGGGCGTGCCGGTTACCACATCGAGTACGACACGGATGGCCTCGCCTTCGGCTTCGGATTGGGTATCAACACCGGCCAGACGTCACGGATCCTGTTCGACTACAGCGCCGTGGACATGGGACCATTGAAGTATGTCCACCGTTTGAGCCTAACCTTCGCCTACTGAGCCATGTTCAGGTATAACCTGCCAGCCCGTTCCTCCGTCGGGGCGGGTTGGCATTCATTATGCCACTTCGCCGCCGCCTATACCATTTAGGTGCTGGGATCCTTATATTTTAGAGTAGGGGAGCGTGTGAGGTGAGTGATGAATCACCTGCCTACAGGTAGGGTCCAGGAGGAGACTGTCTTGTCGATCTACAACATTCGACCTCGTCTGCGACAGTGTTATGGACCTGTCGCCGTGGCTGCTCCCGCTCGGGAGGATGAAGGTGGCAACCCTGCCCGGCGCTGGTGCAATGTCATCGCCCTCGTGCTGCTCGGCCTGGTGCTCCTGATCGCCGTGTCCGATGCCACGGCGGCGTTGGTGCGTCCGCTCGAGGGGAGCGGCAAATTCCATACCGTGATCGATGTCTACAATCGCTGGCGCGACGATGGCAAACTGGACGTGGTTCTGCTCTTCGCTGTGGCCAACAACGAGGTCAACTTCGTCGCGCGAAACGGTCATTACCAAGGTCTGCTCCAGATCACTGCCGAGCTTCGGGGCCCCGACGGCAGTGTGGTGTCAGGTGAAAAGACGGTGACCTTGCTCGCGGACCACCCGGACGAGGTTGGCTCCAACACCTTGCAACAGGTCTTCCCCCTGATCATGCAGGACGTGTCACTTCAGAGCGGCCGGATCTATTGCCGTGTGGAAGACCTCAACCAGCGGCGCAGGGGTCTTTACAACTCGGTCAAGGGCAAACACGTCCGCAGCGAGGCTGCGGGTGATTGGGTGGTGGACATGCCTCGCCGTCAGACCACCGATCTATCCGTCAACGGCCCCATCTTCATGGCCCACGCGCCTGTTGAGATATGGGACAGTCACCAGACCTTGGCGCTGGAACAGGCCGCAATTTTCGATTACCTGCATCCCAGCCGCCGTTACGGTCTGGAGCAGGACCACCTGCAAGTGTACTTCGAGATCGAACCACCGGTGAACAGCGACGCCGGCGTCATCCCCGCAGGTCTGCATGTGCAAGTGTTGGCGAAGGATCTCGAGTTCGCCATGTACGACACCATCTCGTTCGATGAAAAACAGCACGACAGTCTGACCGCCGGCGCCGCGGTAGGCGTTTTCTACGAGATGGACGTGAATCAGCTTCCCCCTGGAGCCTACCAGCTGAGCTGTGCTCCGGTGGATGCGGCAGGGAGGGGTTGGGTTGCCGAGTTCGACGTCATGTGGAACCTGGCCACCCTCAGCCGTCATAGAGACGAACTCCTGGGTGAAGGCCGTACCGTTTTGCGCGGTCAGGAATTGAAGGATTTTCTCCATGTCGGACAGGCGGAGCAGGAAGTCATGCTGGAAGCTTTCTGGACCAAGTTGGATCCTGATCCAAGCACGCTCTTGAACGAGGTCTACGTGGATTTCCGCCGGCGAGTAGCCTACGTAAGAGAGTACCTGGGCGGCTTCGACAAGAGCGGTGCCGTCGACCCCCGCGGCCACATTTTCCTGCTGCTCGGCCAGCCAGGCGAGATCAAGGTCGAGTCGATGCCCATGAATGCGTCGGATCAGGAAGATGCCTACGTGAAGATCTACGACCGTTACTCACCGGACCGAGCGGGTACTCAGATCAAGGGCTCCGACCCCTCCGGCTCCCAGAATGTGTCCCCCTGGACCCGGCAGGGCGGTGTACAACTGGACTACACGATTCAGGCTCGCCGCGACATCTATGCGCGACGCAGCAGCAGCCGGATGCTCCAGGCGTTCGAGATTTGGCAATACGACCATGCCGGCCAGCATCTCTTTCCCAACCAGTACAGCCAACAGACACTAGGCCTGAATTTCCTGTTCGTCGACCGCAATGGGACGGGGCATTTCGTGCTCGAGCAAACCAATGCGTACGATGTGGGCATGGGGGCGGGACACTGACAGGTTTGTAGTTTAGCCAGTTACAACCGTTTGCGTGATAAATTCGTTTGACTTGGGACACTTGTTGACACTAATTTCAGGGCACGTCTATACTCGCGTTCCGGTTGTCGTGAGGGCCATAGAAACTGCTTTACAGCCGCATCTGGGCCTGGTTCGGGGACGGAGAGGTAGCCCCCACCTGCTATCGAGCTGACTCCGGGTTCATGAGACCATCGAGTCCCAATCAGGAAAGGGAGATCTGAACAATGGCTCGTCACGGTACGTTCCAGACCGTAATATTCGTGCTCGCATGCCTGGGGCTCGTCGCTGCGGCCGCGGTTGCATCCTACGCTCAGGAGAACACTGAGGCCACGGGTGGAGCCCGCTTCGAAAAAATCATGGCGGCCACGGATTCCCTCGGCTTCGGCTCAACCGCCGCCGACTCCAGTCGCGAGATTCCTCCCACCATCGAGACGTACGAAGGCTGGCAGGGATGGCTGGCAAGCACCATCATTGGTAAGACCGGCGCCGGCGAGCTCTTCATCAAGGGCGGCAACTTCATGTGGTGGTTGCTCACCGTCGCCCTGGTCGGATTGATCTTTCTTATCGAGCGGTTGTGGACTCTCAACCGCGCACGGGTCAACACGCGCAGGTTGATCGGAACCATCATTACAACTCTACGCTCCGATGGCGTGCAAGCCGCCGCCGAGGAGTGCCAGAAGGTGAGGGGACCCAGTGCAGCCATCCTCTTCTCAGGTTTGCAGAAAGCAGACCGCGGTCCGGCTGCGGTGGAGAAGGCGATCAGTACGGCAGGCACCATCGAAATGGCCTTTCTCGAGCGCGGCCTGATCTGGATCGCGTCTGTGACGACCATCGCCCCCCTGATCGGCTTCCTCGGTACAGTGTCCGGTATGATCAACGCCTTCGAGGCCATCGCTGTG
>CBDURX010000175.1:0-5347 GCA_965369485.1 uncultured bacterium
ATTTGTAGAAATAGGTACCTGAGGCCACATCGTGGCCGAGTGAGTTGTGACCGTGCCAGGTCATCGTGTAGGCGCCGGCCCCCTCTCGGACTCCATCCTTGAGCACACACACCAACCGACCTGTGACGTCATAGATGCCCAGCCGCACCACAGCCGAAGTGGCAAGACGATAACTTATGGTCGTCGTCGGATTGAAGGGGTTGGGATAGTTCTGTCCCAAGCTCAACGAAGGAAACACGGGTTCAGTGCCGACTGATGTCAACAGGTCGTTGCGGAAGATCCAGACGCCGTTCGTGAAGATCAGCCCGTTCTCGGCGTGGATGCAAAACGTGTAGTAACCGGGGCGCTCGTAGGAACCTGCCACGACAGGGGCGGTAGGGTCGGAGACATCGACGGCCATCAGGACCACATTGAACATCTGTGCCAGATAGACATAGCCATCGACGGCGGCCAGGCTGGTGATTGGCAAATATATGTCCAGAAATCCCACGGGATGGGGCGTGGTCGGATCGGAAATGTCAACGATCACCAGACCGTGTTGGTGAGCGATATAGGTTCCGAAGATGAAAGCCAGATCACCACAGACGGCGACATGGGTGACCTTGTTCATCGCCAGGTACCCCACGACATCCGGACTACCCGGTGTTGTGTAATCGACGATGAACAGACCGCCACCGGTGGCGTACTCGCCCTCGGAAGCGAGGTAGGCATACTGCTCCCCGAGTGTGACCTGGCAGGCGTGCAACACCATCAATTCACTGAACAATTCTGGTGACGAGGGGTCGGACACATCCAGAACAACGAGGCCCTTATCGACATTCGTGCAGAGGGCGTAGTTGTCGCGGGCGGCGATGTCCGAGACGCCACCCTCGAAAACAGTGCAGCTCGTTTGCCAGGGAGCCATGGGATCCGAGACGTCGAAGATCCTCAACCCCAGGGATCCGGCGGTGTAGGCATGGTCGCCACTGACGGCCACATCATTCAGGCAACCCTCGATCCGGCAAAGGCCAAGCGGCGTCGGCGTTGTCAGATCGGATACGTCGATGATCCTCAGGCCGCTATATCTTTCCGCCACATAGGCTATTTCATCACGGATCACGACGCCTACACCCGGCCCCCCGGCCAGACAATATGCCACTTCGCTGGGGTGGGTCGGGTCGGACATGTCAATGATCCGCATGCCGTCATTATACGCGGCTGTGTAGGCGAATCCAGCGTGGCAGCAGACGGCGGGGATGCCTCCAGCTTCGTAGTTGCCAACCTCGACGAGTTGCGTGGGGTCTGAGATATCGATGATTCGCAGCCCCGAATGGGCGGTAGCCACGACGGCAAAGACATCGCCATCCGGGTTGGTGATGATATCCAGATCGCGGGCCTCGTCCATGACGTTGTATGAGCCGACCAGAACCGGCAGAACCGGATCCGTCACGTCGTATGCTCGCAGCCCACCCTGGCCGGCTGCGCAGTAGGCATAGTCCCCATGGAAAGTGACACTCTCGAAGCCATAGTAGGCACCCGGCTCGATAGACCCCACGGGGTTCGGATCACCAGGATCTGTCACGTCGACGATCCAAACTCCATCCCAGGTGGCCAGGTAAATCAGCCCGTCGCGGTACGCGACATCCTGGGGAAACCCACCCGAATCGAAACAGCTCACTTCCCATGGATGCTCCGGATCGGACACATCGATGATTCTCAGGCCCTCGTGGGTGTCGGCCAGATAGGCGTACTTGCCCTGAACAGTGATGGCCCTGACCAGTTGCGTGTCACTGTACGAACCAACCTGGAAGGGAGTCTTGGGGTCGGAAACATCGACGATCTGCAGGCCAAAATAGGAATCGGCGACGTAGGCCAGCGTACCGGAGATGTCCACATCCCTGACCGAATTTGGCAACAGGATTTTACCCAGCTTCTCGGGTAAGTGCGGGTTGCTGACATCGACCACCTCGAGAAAGGATCCGTTGCCGAAGTAGGCGAGATCATCCTCGACGGTCAGCCCCAGGCAGGAACCGACTTCCCAGCGACCGAGCAGTGAGATCTTGGAGTTTTCCTTGGCGAAGCAAACACGAGGGAGGAGACAAGACGATAATACTATGATCAGAAAGAGAGCATTCAGCGTTCTTGCCATGACAGTCCCCCTTGTCATAACCCGGTGCCTTGCTGAGCGAATTATCTGAAATGGGATGAGGTAGGACCCTTTTCCCAGGTGACTTCACGATCCTACCAAACCGCGGCGACCAAAGCAAATCCCTTGCCCCGGTTCCATCCACCTGAATCGGCTATTCCCGAGCCCATTTCTCCGCAGCAAGGGGTCTGAGACTGAACTTCGACAGATCACCTGGAGTGCTCGAGAACCTCCCTCACAAGGAATTCCGAAAGGGGGTATGATGCGGGTTATGATACATGCGAGCGGTGTGCCTTGCCGTGGCTCTTATCACGCCACCCCGTCCGTCCATGCTATGCCATGAACGATGTTTTGGTGATCAGAGACGTGGTAGAATTTGGTTTACAGGAGGAGAAATGGTGCATTGTTTTTCCGCGTCTTGCCGCTGGGTTGCCTCGCTTCTCGCATTGGGCCTTCTCCTCTCTGCCAGTTACTCGAGGGGTGTTCAGGTCCTGCCGGACAATTGGCCGGCGGCCCCGTCCGATATCGATACCACGGGCTTCGCCCTCATCCTGGGCGGCGGGGGAGTTCGGGGGATAGCCCACATCGGTGTCATCCAGGTACTCGAGGAACTGGACATGCGGCCAGGCCTGATCGTGGGCACCAGCATGGGGGCCGTAGTTGGCGCTTTATACGCTTCGGGGGTGAGCTCGAGGGAGTTGGAGTCGATGGCCCTGGAGGGGGAGTGGCTGCGCCTTTTCGTGGACATCGAGTCGCCACCGGCCCAGATGCAAGGAGGATGGTGGGGGCTGCCGCCTCACCAGCTCAGCCTTCAGATCACCCAATGGCCTCCCCTACCCGACACCGGGGTCAGTTATGGCCAGGGCGTCGAGACCCTGCTGGGCGAGTGGACCTCGGACGCCCTCTTCGTGGCCGGCAACGACTTCGATCGGCTGCCCATTCCCTTCCGCTGTGTCAGCTCCGATCTGTTGAATTCCAAGCTCGTGATCCACGAGGGGGGCTCCCTGGCCCGCGCCGTCAAGGCCAGCGGATCCATCCCCATGATCTTTCACGCGGTCGAACATGAGGGTCGGCACCTCGTTGATGGGGGTTTCCTGGACAATCTTCCCGTGCAGGTGGCCCGGCGCCTGGGCTTCGACCGGGCCGTGCTGGTGGATGTGAGCAATGTCCATCTTCCGGACAAGCGACAGCCCGCGGACATGTATCAGATGTGGGTGCGGGTGGCCGAGCTGCAGCAGATGTTCGCCAACGAGGTGATCGTGGGCAAGGGGGACGTACTCCTGGAGATGCCTCTGGAACAGTACCGGAGCATGAACTTTGGCAACGCCAAGCAGATCTTGAAGATTGGTCGCGAAACGACACGGCGACACGAGGACGAACTGCTGGCGTTGCGCCGCGCCTGTGGTCCCGCGTCGCTGGGGTTGCCTCCCGAGCGGCCCCGGCTCGGCTCGGTGACGATGCGAAAAGTCGAGGTGAAAGGTTTGCAGCGCATGAGGCCCGGGTGCGTGCTAGGTCGTCTGGGCCTGCAGGCGGGTGATCGCCTGGAACTCTCCCAGGCCTGGCGTCAAGCGGCTCGACTGGCCCGGGAGGGCAGCTTCCACAATGTCTGGCTCGAGTTCGATCCGGTCGCCGGGGACACGGCCGATGCGAGCGTGCACGTGCTCGAGGAGCTGGAGCTTCGTCTCGAGCTGGCCGGGCATGTGGTGACCGATGATGTCGCGGCCATCATGAGTCGCCTGCGGGCAGACAATCTTCTGGGTCGGGGTGGAGCTGCGGCCCTGAATTATCGTTACAGCGAGCGGGAGGCACGCTTGGATGCGATCGCCGCGCAAACGATCACAAACGCCGGTTCCCTGGGGCTGATAGGGCGCTTCCTCTGGCTGCGCGAGCGACCTCGCATCTATGACGAAGGCGTCGCCGTCGACCGCCATGTGTTCCGCCGCACCCAGCTGGGCCTGGACCTGACGGCCCGGCTGCTCCGGCTCGGCTGGACCCTCTACGCCGGCGTGGACGTGGGCCAGACCAACAGCTATGTGGAGAGTCGCAGTGTGCCCGGGGCTGGGGAGCAACCCCTGAGAACACTCCATGTGGCCCTGGAGAGCCATGAGCGCCAATCGCTCGTTTCTCATCAGCTCCGGGGTGCTCGGCTGCGCTACATCCACTCGTTCGGCGATACGGGCGACGAGCCTCAGTGGTGGCGCTTCGATCTGGGGCTTGTGCTGCCGACCCCTCGCAGCGGCCGCTGGCGGCCTCTGGGAGCGCTCGGTGCGGTGGCCAGTTCCGCGGACATTCCCGTGGTGAATCAGGGCCGGGCGGGTGGTCCCCGGGGATGGGTGGGACTGCGCCGGCAGGAGATCATCGCGCCCCAGGTGCTGTGGTCCCGGGTGGCCCTGCAGTACCTGCTGGGCGCCGGGGCTCACGTGGAGCTGGCAGGAGCGCTGGGCTGGTCGGGCCAGCGCAGTCTGGCCGAGTCCCATCCCATCTGGGGGGGCGGCCTCGAGCTGGGCATGGACAGCCCCGTTGGGCCCCTGCGGCTTGGCTATGCTCTGGCCACCGAGCGCCGGGGTTATATCTACGTGCAGATCGGTTACGACTTCTGAACTGCGGAATCTTCGACTTCTGCGGACTTCCATGACGAACCGGGGGGGCCATTGACGGGAGTGAGCGGCCGAGATAGCCTGTTCATATCAGGGTTCGCCCACATTCCAGGGGGTTCGCATGGGTATCGTTCGCAAGTTCCTGGGACCGCGGTCCAAATATGATAAAAGCCTGCCCTATACCTACGAGGCCAGGGTCGATGTACTCTCCGGGCGCGGAACCGAACCGGTGTATGATCACTACTTCTCGGACACCATTTGCGGTCTGATCGAATATTTGAAGGACAACGACATCAAACCATCAGATGTGCAGCTCTTCGGTGTTTATCAAAAAAAGGAAATCCCATTGAAAACTACATATTGCACCACTCCGGATGGCGCATGGCTCCACAGGCCGGATATCTGCAAATCGCTGGAGGACCATTATCGCAATTCGTTGGAGGAGCGTTATAAAGGCCATATCGACGACGGTGCGTGTTCTTTCGAGGACAGGGATCGCAAAGGCATGGGTCCTTATTGATTTTCCTGTTTCCTTCCCAGAATCCTATCAAGCTGCGCGTCGTGTGGGCGGGACAGACGTCCCTTGTAAAGGGCGGTCGAGCCGCCGGAGATTGGGTCGGTCGCT
>CBDURX010000176.1:0-5339 GCA_965369485.1 uncultured bacterium
GCTCGGCTCGCAACAGAACCACCAGCGAGTCATCCGCGTATTCCCAGTCCGGCTTGACCATCACGAAGCAGCTGGACACCAGGGCGGTGTGCACTGCCGTACCGACGATCTGGAATCCCGCTCGCAGGACGTTGCTGGTGGCGTTGGCGGCGCCGGCCACCATACCGTCGGCGACTCCGGTAGCCACGAGCATGGCGCCGTAGAAGAGGAAATCGCCCATGGTCTCGGCCGCGGCCTCTGGTGTCAGGCCCTTGTGTTTCCGTTTTTCGTAGTAACTCTGAACGAATTCGTCGCGCCGCGCGTCACTGGTGGGATCGACCCAGACAATGCCGGCGGGGTCGAGCCCGAGTGCTTTCATCTCGCCGTGTAGCTGGCTTGTGTCGCCGAGGAGAATGATCCTGGCGAAGCCCTCGTCCCGTACCGCGGCTGCGGCGCGCAGGGTCCGTTCGTCCCAGGTTTCGGGCAGCACGATGGTCCGGCTCAAGAGTGCCGCTTTGCGACGCAGACTACGGGTGAATTCCATGCCCTGGGACCTCGTTTCAGCGCTTAACCCGAGTTAAAGATCCGGGTTAATGTCGCCACGCGATCTAGGGAAGTCAAATGAGACCGGGCGGGTCACCGCCCACGAAAAGAGCTACAGTGGCGGGATGGAAGCGGGACACTACCGTGTGCGGTTAATACGGATTCGGCGGCTGGTCCCGTCGTCGGCCCGGGGGTGTGAAAACCACCACCCGGCAGTTCGGTCCGGGCCAGGGAAGGAGAGCTGACACATGAAGGTCGTACATGCCACGGACGTCCCCGCCGAAGCGGTGGAGGTCGCTGGCGCCTTGGGCGTGAAGATCCAATGGTTGGTGGCGAAGGACGACCAACCGGAACATTTCTACATGCGGCTGTTCGAATTGGAGCCGGGCGGCCACACCCCGCGGCATGGCCACCCTTGGGAGCACGAGGTGTTCATCCTGGCCGGGGAGGGTGTTGTGGTGTCGGCGGCAGGGGAGGTGCCGTTGCAGCCCCACACGGTGGTCTACGTGCCTGCCGGAGAAGAACACCAGTTCCAGAACAAGGGTGACACAGTGTTGCAGTTCATCTGCTTGGTTCCCAAATCGGCGAGCTACTGAACCGGCGGGAAGGGTGCACTGTTCTGCTGTTCCGGGGCCTCGCCCAGGATCTTCTCGGTGAGGTCTTGCAGGGTGAATCCGGACCAGAAGTCGCGCATCTTTTCGCTCAGCAGGGTCCAGATGTCGCGGGTCAGACAATCCTCGGAACGATCGCAACAGTCGGGATCAGTAACGCAGTCCACCAGAGCGGTGTGAGGATCCAGGGCCAGTATGATCTCCCAGAGCGTGATCTCGGACGGGGACCTGGTCAGGTAGTATCCGCCACGGACCCCCTTGCGGCTGGCGATCAGCTCGCTCTTGCGGAGCGTGCCGACTACTTGTTCCAGGTACTTGCCGCTGATCTCCTGGGATTCGGCGATGGCGCTGATGGGCACGGGCTCACCACCGTAATTCCTGGAAATCTGAAGCATGGCGCGCAATCCATAACGGACCTTGGTGTTGACCTTCATCGATCCCTCTGCTCTCTATGGAGAGTTCTATCACCATGATTAACTGCAAAAATACCATGCTAGTGGGAGATGGCAAGGTCTTAGCCTGCATTACACGTGAAAAAACGTAACTACTGTTCCGTGGGGCGTGGAATACGTGATTCGCGGTGGTGGACAGCTCGGCTGCCTCGACCTATCGTGTGGCAACCTCTGCCACGCCTCCCGGCGCCGCGAGGGTAGGAAACGGGAAAGAGAGGCCGTTGATGACTGCCGAGGATCTCCAGGCCGTCTTGTCAGGCTTGCCGATGTCGGATCTGCACCGCCACTTCGACGGTTCCCTGCGGCCGGCGACCTTGTGGGAGCTCTCGAAGAAATATTACGCGGCCGTGCCGGGACTGGACTTCGCAGCATTCCGGCATTACCTGGAGTGGGACGATTCCGTCGATGGAACCCTACTGGACTACCTGGACAAGTTCCACGTTCCGCTGCAGTACACCCAGTTCTACGACAACATCAAGCGTATGGCCTACGAGATAGCTGAGGATGCCTACGACGAAGGGGTGCGTCTCCTGGAGCTGCGCCTCAATCCGCTGATCCACCGGCGCGCCGGTCTGACCACACGGCAGGTCATCCACTCAACCCGCAAGGGATTGTCCGAGTTCGGTAAAGATCACCCGGACTTCCGCGCCGGCATTATCGTCATCGCCATGCGCAGCCACGGCGGCAACATGGCCAAGATCCTCCTGCGAGAGGTGATCGGTGAGAAGGAGGAGTACCACTCGGGCGTCGGGGTGGTCGGGTTCGACATAGCCGGCCCCGAGAGCCCCTTCCCGCCCTTGCTGTTCACTGATTCCTATGCGCTGGCTCACAAGATGGGATTGCGCAAGACGGTGCACGCAGGCGAGAGTGAGGGACCGGAAAGGATCTGGGAGGCCATCGAAAAACTGGGACCGGATCGCATCGGGCACGGCACCAGCGCCGGCCAGGATGCTGAGCTGATCAAGCGGCTGGCCCGTGACGGGACCTACGTCGAGGTTTGCCTCTCGTCCAACCTTCAGACCGGATCCGTGGCGAAGTTGGCGGAACACCCCCTGCCGAAATTCCTGAACGCCGGGGTCAAGGTAGCCCTCTGCACAGACAATCCCACAGTATCCGCCACAACCCTCCCCCGTGAGTACGCGCTGGCCGCTCAGACCTTCGGTTTCAGCGAGAAGGACATCGCACACCTCGTGCAGATGTCTTGTGCAGGCACCTTCCTTTCCGGTGGCTGTTCCGGCGCCTGATCGACTCGGTCATGTTCCTGCGTTGAGACCCTCGTGTGAGTGCTGTATGTTCAGGCGGCTATGATGACCCAACGTCCATTGCGTCTGCTCGTCGCCGTTGCCGTCCTGGTCCTCACGGTCCTGCTGTTGCGGGGCTACGTCACGGACGACACCTTCATCCACCTCCGTTATGCCCAGAACCTGCTGGAAAGGGGCGAGTTCTCCTTCAACCCCGGCGAGCGAACATACGGGGCCACCAGCCCGCTCTGGATCTGCGGTTTGATGCTGCTGTTGAAGATCGGCCTGTCGCCTCTGACGGCGGCTTGGCTGCTGGGATCGCTGAGCGGTCTGTTGATGCTGCTGCTGCTGGACGCACTGCTCGCGGAGTTGCCGTGGAGTGATGCCTGGCGGGCAGCGGTACTCTGGCTCGCTGCCTGTGACGCCTGGTTCCTGCGCTGGAGCCAGTCAGGCATGGAGACGCCGCTGGCCAGTGCGGCGTTGCTGCTGCTCCTGTGGCCCCTGGTGAGCCGGGGCGGTGGCCGCGGTGGGTTGCGTCGACCCGGCGATCCGGGCGGACGGCAGCTGTACCTGGCCTGGGGCGTGGGGGCCGGCCTGGCCGGCCTGGCGCGGCCGGAGTTCATCCTTCTCGGCCCGGCTGCTCTGCCCTGGTTGCTGTGGTATGTGCGGCGCGGGGAGGGCGTTGCCGCTGCCGGAATCATCAACCGTATTCTGGCGGCCGCCGTCGGCTGGCTGCTGGCTTTGGGGCCGTGGCTCGCCGTCTCCTATGGCCTGTTTGACCGCCTCATACCCGAGACCGCCACGGCCAAGAGCTACGGTCTGACCCTGGCGCCGGCGGTGGTGGCGTCGTCGCTGTTCCGTTCGACCACTCTGCTCGCTGCGACCCAGGGTTTCCTCTGGCTCGCCATCCTGGCCCTGGCCGCCTTGACCCTCACGGCGCGGGCGCGCCGCGAGGCGGAAGCCGGTCAGGCATCGCCGCTGGCCGGTTGGGCCGTCGTGGGCATCGCTGCCACATGGAGTGTGTTGCTCGCGGGTGGCTACGCCGTCAAGCAGGTCTGGGTCATCTCCCGCTACCTGTCACCCCTGACGCCCGTGCTGCTGCTGGCTCTGGCTCACGTGGCGGGCGTGCTCCGGGACCGCCTCCCCTCAGGGGGCCGCTGGCGTCGAGCCGGCGTGGGCGTCCTGGCGACGGGTTGTGTGCTGAGCCTCCTCGCCAACGGCTGGTTGCTGGTGGGCAAGGTCCGGCCTCACACCCGTGAATTTTCCCGCGGTGTCCGGGAGTGCTATCTGGACATGGGAGAGTGGCTGCGCGATCACAGCCCGCCCGACGCACTGGTGGCCGCCCTGGACATCGGTGCGGTGGGCTACGGGAGCGAGCGGCGTGTACTTGACCTGATGGGTCTGGTCAGTCCGGAAATCCTGTCCGTGGGGCGACAGGTCGGATTCGAGGCGATGGTGGCGAGCGGAGCCTGGCTCGATGTCGCCGTTCCGGACTACCTGGTCGACCGCACCGAGGATGCTCCCCGGTGGGTGGACCGACAGTTGCACGGAGTCCACTTCGAGCTGCTACGAACCTGTGTCGTCCGGGGTGTCGGCCTGCGGGAACCGCAGCCGTGGAATGTGGCGCTCTATCACCTCACGCCGGTGGTGGACTCATCTGGACCGCGCCGGGGGCGCTCAGAGGCTGGTGCTGGTCGGCAGGCAGGCGGCGCAGGACCATGATCGTGACGTCGTCCTCCCACGGTGCGCCGCCGCCGAACTCGCGCACCGCCTTGGTCACGGCCTGAACCATGCTCTTGGCATTCTGGCCCAACTGCTTCCGGCACACCGCCATCAGTCTCTCGAGTCCGAACTCTTCCAGCTCTTCCTCGTTGTCGGTGGGCAGCTTCCGCTCGGTCACGCCGTCACTGAAGAGCAGTAGGTAGTCGCCAGGCTCCATGGTCGTGTAGCAGCGGCGGAAATGGGCGCTGGGCAACGGGCCGAGAACCGGGCCGCTGCTGGGCAATTCGTCCACCGACCCGTCGCTGTGGAAAACCAGGGGCGGGCAGTGGCCGCAGTTGACGTAGAAGATGTTGCCATTCTCCTCGACCTCTCCGTAGAACAGGGAGATGAAGCGACTGGTGAGGCCGCTCTGGTGAATCACACGGTTCAGGCGCTGGATGGTGGCGGGGATCTTCTGATCTCTGGCGACGCCCATGCGCAGCCCGGTGACGATGTCGCGTGCCTGCAAGGCGGCCGGCAGGCCGTGGCCGCTGGCGTCCGCCACGGCGATACCGATCACCCCGGTGTCCAGCCTCTGTACGTCGTAGATGTCACCGCCCACCTCGTCGGCGGGATAGGTCGCCGCCGCCAACTGAAACCCCTCCAGGCGGGGTAGTCGCCGCGGTAAGAGGCTCAGCTGGATGGTCCGGGCCTGGCGGAGCTGGTTTTCCAGGGCGCCTTGCCGCAGCTTCAGACCCACGGTGGCCCGGATGGTCTCCAGCATGACCAGCAAGGCCTCTTCCGATTCCGTG
>CBDURX010000177.1:0-5324 GCA_965369485.1 uncultured bacterium
CGCCGTTGACCGGGCGTCTGGAAGGGCCCGGGAGCCACGGATGGCGGAGGGCCCTGGAAGTCGAGTGAGACGGCCACAGGAGGTGGCTGGCGAACGTCCCGGGAAATGGGGTGCTCTGCTGTGATAGAGAAGACGGGAAGGATATAGCGTGCATCATCCGGACTAACTAGCGCACCAACAATACTTTCCGTGATATCTGGCCATCATCCGTCACCGCCCGCACCAGGTAAGCCCCTGAGGCGACCGCGCGGCCAGTTGTATCTCTCCCGCCCCAGGTGACCGTGTGCATACCCGCCCTGAACTGTCCCCGGATCAACTCGACCACCTGACGGCCTCTCATATCGTGGACGCTGATCCGCACGCTCTGGCTGCGAGTCAGGGTGAAGGAGATGGTCGTGCGGGGATTGAAGGGATTGGGAAAGACCGAGAGGTGTTGTCTGGCCGGCGGCACCGTCTCAGGCTCCACGGACACCGGCGAGCACTGTCGGTGGGCTATGGTCAGGAGGGCGAGATTCGTCATGTAGACGTGATCCCCGGCGAGTGCGACTCGATAAGCATAATCCCCCGTGATCACAACACCCTCGTAGTGCGCGTCCTGAGGATCCGAGACATCGATCACCTGCAGCCCGCAACTGAGAGCCGCCACGTAGGCAATGCCCTCGGCAACCGCCACGCCATGGTACTGGCCAGGTAGCATGTCCACGGTACCGACGATCTGGGGTGACAATGTCTGTGACACGTCGACGATGAACAGTACGCCATAGGTTCCGATCACGTAGGCATGATCCCCCGACACCGCCACTGACCTGGCATAGCCTGGTTCTTCGACGGCAGCAACGACATGCGGCAAGTCGGGTTGTGACACGTCGACCACCTGCATGCCGCTACCGTGAACTGCCACATAGGCGAAATCCCCAGCGACTGCAATGTCCCTGCCAGAGTTTGGCAATTCCACATCGCCCGTAATCTGCGGAGAGCCTGGCGTGGAGATGTCCAACACGTAGAGATCGACGTCGTGAGTCACGTAGGCGTATTCCCCGGAGACGACCACGTTTTGAGCATGAAGGAGTGACGGTAAGGTTTCCACGACCAGTGGCGCGCTGGGAACGGAAACATCGATCACCAGCAGACCGTCACCGGCTGCCACGTAGATGAAATCCCCTGCGACGGCCACGCCCTGCGCGCCTGGTGTGAATTCCAGAGCAGCCACGATCTGGGGCGCACTGGGGATGGCAAGATCGATCACCTGAAGTCCTGCATAGCAATTTCCCGCGAAATCACAATAAGACCAAGTCCGGTAAGCGTAGCCCCCACCGATGGTCACGAAACCGCCCGTGTCGCTGTACTGGGTCGGCACCAGGCCGACCAGTGGCGGCGCGTAGGGGACGGTAGCGTCGATCACTTGCACGCCGCCACCCGTGGCCGCTACGTATACGTTGTCCCCCTGGACAGCGACTCCGTGGGCAGGATTTCCCAGGCCTATCTCGCCCAGGATCTGCATGGTGGTAAGATCGGTAACGTCCACGACGTGGAGACTTTGATACGCAGTGACATAGGCATACTGTCCCGCAAGGGTGACATCGAAGGCGTGAGGTAGATCCAGGGAGCCCGCGATCGTTGGCATGAGAGGTTCGGATATGTCTATCACTTGCAGGCCGCCGGCGTAACCGTCCGCCACATACAGGTGCTGGCCAGAGATGGTGACGTTGCGGGAGCGGCCCCTCGTATCGAACTCATGCCTGATCTGCGGCGACTCTGGATCCGAGACGTCGATGATCACCACACCGGTCCAATCGTCCGCCAGGAAGGCGTAATTCCCTTGGATAACCACCCCGAAAGCATTACTGGGTGTGTCCACCGCGCCCACGACGGTGGGCGAACTCGGTACGGATACATCGATAACCTGCAGGCCGGCGTATAAACTGGCTACGTAGGCGTAATCCCCCGCCACGGCCACGCCGTACGCCGCACTCGGCGTATCGGCTGTGCCCACGACCACGGGCGCGCTGGGATCGGCCACGTCGATCACCACCAGGCCGATGGCGTAAGCCGCGACGAAGGCATGATGCCCGGATACCGTCACTCCGTAAGCACCATCGGCAAAACCCACCGATCCCACGCTCTGGGGAGATGCGGGATCCGCGATGTCGACGATCTCGAGGCGGCCACTGCCTGGAAAACTCTGAATATCGACAGCTATGTAGGCATAATCCCCCGCGACAAAGACATCTCTGGCCACACCAGGTGTGTCCGCCGTACCGGTCAAGTGAAGATACTCACCATAGCGTAAACACTCCTGGGCCGAGACCAGGGGAACCAAGGTAACGAGCAAGCCGAGAGCAAGGCTGCCGAGGACACCGAAAGCCCTGTGATTCACCGGGGGAAATGCGCTGCGGAAGTGGTTCATGCCTGACGCTGTTTGTTCACACAATTGACGGCTTCTTGCCTAATTATTTCCTGCATAATTATACCACAACCAACCCGCCTGCGCTGTGCAGTTCAATCGCCGCCGGGAACAGAGGGGCGCGTCCGTGTTCGGTCCGCCTTCTCGATGTACGACATGATATCCTGCCCGACATTGCTCTCCGGGTGGCTGGTAATCATCCTTTCGGCCATGCGCCGCGCCTTTGCGAGCTCGCCGCGCCTCACGTAGTGATCGGCGAGGACGTACAGGAAGTCCAGGTTGTCCGGTTCCAGCTGCAGTGCCCTGCCGAGAGCCGCCTCGGCAGCGGCCATGCGCCCCAGCTGCTGTAACAGCAACCCGTAGTTGTAGTGCGCCCGCGAGGCGTCCGGCATTCCCTCCGAGGCGTGCTCCAGATACTCCATCGCCTCCTCGGGGCGATTCATCTCCACCAGCAGAAGCCCCAAACTGTACGCTATATCGTACAGGTCGGGATACGCGCTCAGCACTTCGCGGAGCAACGCCTCGGCATCCTCGTTCCTGCCCATGGAGTTGTACAGCACGGCGAGGTTGACCTTCGCCGGGTAGAAGAGGTCATCGATCTCGAGGGCCGTGCGGTAATAAGTCGCCGCCTGTGCGGGCTCGCCCAGGTTGACGTACAGATTGCCGAGGTTGTGCCCGGCGAAAGCGAAGTCGAGGGAGTACTTCATCGTCTCTTCGTACTCTCGTAAAACCTCCTGCAGCGCCTCACGCTGGTAAGTTGCGAGCATCTGGTCGGGAGTTCCCGCCAACCGCGCGGCTGCCTGCATGCGTACGGCCCGCACGGGATCGAAGAGAAGCGGCGCCACCAGCTCGACAAGCTCCTCTGCGCCTGCGGGGTTCACGTTGTTCACCGCCGTGTAGCGCACCAGCGCTTCATCGTCCGCCAGCGCCCGGTTGAAGGCCGCCGTGCTTTCCTCTCCGGGATACGACCTCAGCAGTGCAAGCGCCGTTGCCCTGACGATGGCCGGAAAGAGGTCGTCGCCCGACAGTCGTATCACGTCCGTCCGCGCCTCCGGATCTCCCTCGCGTCCGGCGGCGATGATGGTGCCGTAGTGAGGCTTCTTGGCCTGGCCGTACCATTGCTGGTAGTAGTCGGCCGACCACTGGACCGACTTGTCATCGTGGCAGCCTTTCAGGTTGCAGGCGTTGGGCACGTCGATCTCCTGGGTGAGATCTGGACGCGGCACGCGCAGGCTGTGATCGGCCCGCCAGTCGATCACCATGTAGGGGCGTTCAGGCATGTGACACTTGACACAGAGCGCTCCGTCACTGGGCTGGCCCTCGTGGATCTTCTTGTGGAAGTGATGGTCGTAGCTGTCGTAAACGTCGGCCCGATGGCATTGCAGGCAGAGCTTGTTACCCTCCTCGATGAGCTTCAGGCTATGGACGTCGTGACAGTCGCTGCAACGGATATCGTTCCGGAACATCTTGCTCTGCACGAACGAGGCGTAGACGTACACTTCATCGAGTATCTGGCCATCTGCGAAATAGAGACCCTCCTCCAGGAGGGCGGGTACCTGGTGGTCCAGCAGGACACTGCTCGTGTGATCGTAGTCGCCCAGCTCGACCCGGCGCGAGTGGCAGGGAGCGCACAGCTCGACCTGCTCGCGGGCGCTGATGCCGCCTGTCTGGATCACCAGCGCGAAGTTCTCGACCTCCGGGCGCGCCATGGGCTGTATCTCGGCCCACGCGACGTGGTGTGAGCCGGGCCCGTGGCACGCCTCACAGCTCACGTCGATTTCCGACCAGGTCGTGGTAAAGGTTTGCGAGACAGGATCGTAGCCTTTTTCGAGGTTGGTGGAGTGGCACTCTGCACACATGCCGTTCCACGTCTGGGCGCCCCGTGTCCAGTGCAGCCAGTCTTCGGGCGGGATGTCCTGGCCCGGATACAGGTAGAACCACACCTTCCTGACAGTATCCCAGGCGATGGTCAGGGATTGCAAGCGGCCGCCGGGAAAGGGGATCAGGTACTGCTGGAGCGGCTCGACGCCGAACGTGTAGGCGATCTCGAAGTCGCCCGGCTCGCCGTCGACTCCCTGGGTCCGAACGTAATATTTCCCGTCCCGCCGGTAGAACCGCGCCGTGATGTCACCGTACGCGAAGTCCGCGTCATCGAAATCGCCGAGGACACTGCTGTCGCTCGCAGCGGCCATCGCTTTGTCGTGATGGGACCCTCGCCAGGCCTCCGCGGCCCTTTCATGACAAGATATGCACTGTTCTCGGCCGACAAAGGTGGCTGCGGCTTCACCGTCTGGGTGACTCCGCCCACGATGACGATTTTCCTTCAGCGCGTAGATGGGTAGCGTGAGGACGATCACCGCCGTGGCGATCACCCCGAGCACTTTCCATCGCTGTAGAGCGTCACCGTTCATGCCCTTATCACCTGCGAAGCCTCGTAAGATTGTCGCGGCAAGAGCCTACTGGTATCCACCTTCACGATCCCGTTCTCTATCCTCACCGCATAGAGATCGAGGGCCCGGGGTGCCGGCGGACTCATCACGTCCCCTCGTATATCGAAAACCGATGCATGACACGGGCAGACGAAGCGATGCTCGTCGGCGATCCAGGGCACGGTGCAGCCGAGGTGTGTGCACTCGCGGGACAGCGCCAGAAACCCGCCGTCCTCTAGCCTCGCCAGATAGAATTTCCCTCTTTGAAACGCGGTGACGGAGTTTGGCTCGAACCGTTCAATCGGACCGGCGATGACGACAACGGCGGCCGCGTCATCGGCCCGCGGCTTACGCGGTCGCAGAAAGTCGATGACCAGCCAGACGTACTCCGCCACGACCAGGCCTCCAAGCCCGAGCCAAAGCTTCCCCAGGAAGTTCCGACGCGAGGCTGTGGGCCGGCCGGCTGCCACACTCTCGGTCTCGTTCCTGCT
>CBDURX010000178.1:0-5311 GCA_965369485.1 uncultured bacterium
AATGGGCGACACCTCCTGTCGCAAGGACACTCCACCCCACTGCTGTCTCGCCCTCCAGAAACCAGGGCTCGGCATCCCGGGTGGGAAACACGAGTTGGATGACATCACCTAGACAGTAACCGTTCAGCCCCACGGGCTCGACCGGAATAGGATTCGGTTCGACGTTGAGCATGGTCAGGGCAAGATCAAGCACACGGTCCAGGGTGACGAGATCGGGAACATCGTCCTCGTTGAAATCGCCCACGCCAATGGCGAAGGGTTGCAGGGCCGAGGCAAACTTCTGCGGCGGTGCGAAGAGCCAGGTGGCCACGTTCAACACGACACCGATTTCCCCCGCACCTGGATAAGTGACGATAATGTCCTGGCTGCCGCTGAGGTTCAGATCACTGGTCATCACGCGACCCGGCGCACCCTCGAGGGGATGGTTGGCGATCCGGAGGAACAGGTTGCCATCGCCCAGGTTCTCAAAGACGGCCAGACCGTCGTCACCTTCCTTGACCACCACCACGTCCTGCATCAGGTCCCCGTCCAGGTCGACACTGGCGAGCCCCACGGGAATCAGTCCGACGGAGTAGAAGCGTAGCTGTCCGAATACCCGATTGCCAAGGTTGAGCATCGTGGCGATGCTGCCCTGCCCGATGGCGAGAACGATGTCTGCCAGTTGATCTGCGTTCAAGTCCAGGATATCCAATTCCGTGATCTCGTTGGGCAAGGGTATCGTGATGACGTCGGGAAAGGTGCCGTCTCCGACCCCGAAGGCCACGGTGATGTTGTCGGATATTTCGTTGCCCACTAGCAAGTCCACGAAGCCGTCGCCATCGAAGTCGGAGACACGGAGGCGGAACGGCCCCAAGCCGGTGCTCACCGAACTGGCCTCCAAGTAATCACCGGCGGGTTGGCGGAGCATGATCGTGATCCTGTTGGTAATGGACTGGACTATGGCCAGGTCGACCAGGTTGTCTCCGTCGGCGAAGAGGGACGTCAAAGTCCTGGCTGGACTGTCGAGGATCAAGGGCTGAGAGTCGCGCATGAGGTGACCGCGGCCGTCCCCCCGCATGAACTCCACCGTGCTACTGCCGACACTTGACACCAGGTAGTCCAGATGACCATCCAAGTCCTCGTCCATGACCAAGCCGTCATTGGGGGAAGAAGGTACGAGCGCGGCCAGGTAAGCGCGGAAGCTGGGACTGTCGTTGGCGAAAAGCAACGCCACCGTCTCAGCCTCGCCGTTGGCGACCATCAGGTCCAACAGGGAATCGTTGTTGAGATCATGGAGGTCCACGTCCACGGCGCGACCGCCGCAGTAATAGGACTCGATAGGCTGCCAGACATCGAACTGCTCCTCGAAGAACTGCACCACGCCACTGTCCCTGTTCCAACCCCAGAGACCATTCCTGTTCACCCCCAACTCCGCCACCACGAGCCCATCGATGGGCGAGGCCGAGACGATACGCTCACTCTCCACGAGGGATCCAGCTTGGGGCTCGAAAACACTGATGAATGCGGAATCGGCGTAGGAGACATAGAGTTTTTGCGTACTGCCCGTCGTGAACGGTGTGACGTAGACAAGTGTGGCGGGAGCGACGGTCTGGTTCGTCAGCTTGAAGAATCCTTCTCCATCCTTCTGAAAGATGGACAGCGCACCAGTGAGCACCCCGCTGTCGGCCGTCACGACCTCGGGAACCTGGTCCGCGTTCACATCCATGAGAGTTACGGCGACTGGCCGGTCCCCGCCGTGCACATCCTGGGAAATCGACCATTCTCCCGAGGTTTCATCCACCAGAACCCACCGGTCGACGCCAGGCAACGTCACGGCCAAACCAAATTCTCCACCCGCGGCTATCGGACCGCCCGCGAGACCGCCGGGATCTTCGTCCAGATCGATACTCGCCAGTAGTGAGAAGAGCGGATCCCCTCCCTCGACGGACAGTATATGTAGAGCGTCGGGATTGACGGTGAGCGCCACCAAGATCCTGTCAGGACCAGGTCCAGGTGTGTGGACGGCGAGCTCCACGACCTCCCCCGCCAATGCGAAGACGACGGTCGACCGAAAATTACCATGGCCAAACGACTCGATCAGGGAGAGAAATCCGTCGTCGCGGCCTACAACCACCTCGACGAGGCCACCATTGCCAAGGTCGAGATGGACCAACGCTTTGGTGGACTGCCGGACCTGCACGTTGATCTGGCCGGGAAAATACAAGGGGACTGTGGCAAAGGATGACGGTAGACCCACCGACATGGTTATCAGGCCGCAGATACCCAGCGCAACAGTCCGGCTCAACCTGACGCAGCCAGGGCCTCTCCGGGAGGGACACGGCAGGACGGTACTGTGCCCAGGTGAAGCGAGCGGTCGAGGTGCGTGAATTGACATGAGCTCCTCATTACGGGGATCGGTTGTACATGCAGTATACGGTCACCAAGGCGCCAAATCCAAGAAACGCGCGCACGAGTTTTGGTTGACACTGGTCAGCTCGCACCTGAAATTAACACATGGTTGGGTCGCGCACGCAACCGCCCGTTCAACCCCGCACTTGCCCGGAGATCGGCAAATGGCTAGTTTCGAAGGGCGTACCCTTTGCAACGGATGGGTACAGCTATTGTTGCGCGCGTCGGCATATCCATCTTCTCCCCACGATCAGGATGGTTGATATCCACGGGAGCCAATTCATGCATCGAAACTGGCGATTTGCAGGGCTTACTCTCATCATCCTATTGAGTGCCATCCTCGCGGCAGCCCAGGACGAGCCGGCGCAGAAGAGTTTCAACCTATCCCGCACCGCCGGGGACACCACCAAGGTACAGGCGGATGAGGCGATCGAGGTCGAGAAGTACGTGCCGGCCATCGCGCCAGGCCAGCTCGAAGCCGTCCTCACCCTCGGATTCCTGAATCTCGACACGACCCTGCTCAGCCACGATCAGATCATCTACAAGTTCACCGACGAGGCCACATCCTGGGGTGACGTCAAGCTGGTGGGCCAATCAGCCTTCAATCCGATTCTGGCTCTGGACTACACCTTATCGACCTGGTTCACTATCGAGCCTTTCTTCAGCCTCTCGGTTTCCCAGTACAGTTCGGACATCACCAACCGCCACCGACGGCCCAACGAGGAAGGTGCTCCCATCGACCCTGAAGAGCCGGAACTCGGTGAGTTCGATGGGGAAAAGCGTTCGGTCATTTCCCTCGGGGTGGGATTGAATGGTATTCTGTACCCCTTCAACTTCAGCAACGGCGAGGGGCGTTGGCACCCCTTCCTCATCGGCGGCTACCAGCGCTTCAGCCTCGATCTCAACTCGAACTACACCGATGCCCCCTCCACCAGCTGGCTGGCCTCTGGTGGCATCGGCCTGCGCTTCATCGCCGACGACCTGATCAGTATCAGACTCCAGATCCTCTACAACACCACCACACTCCAGTACACACCAGCAGAAGTCTTCGAAGCCCGCGACGTGGGCACGATTCAGATTCCCGTCCTCGAATTCCCCCAAAATCCCGACGGCAGTGTCGACGAGAAACGGGTCACGGAATATGCCTCACAGACCCTCAGCGCACTCAGCTTCGCCCTCGGGTTCACGGCTTCCTTCTAACCCGAGTCAAGTGAGTTCCGCACCGGCCATAAAACCCGGTATGGCCTCCAGTCTGTAGCCGAGAGCCTCGGCCACGTGGGACGCAGTCACCCGCCTTTTTCCGCCCAGGGTTGCGATGGTGCGAGCCACGCGCGCGCAACGCAACACTCCCCGAATGGATAGGGTGAGACGCTGGCGGGCTTCCTCCAAGTACGCCGCCGCGGAGGCGTCCAGTCCCATCTCCCACACCGCGCGGCGGGGATCCAGCGACCGTTGGTGATCAGGGTCAGTCCACGCTCTCAACTCCCGACGGGCCCGAGCCACGTCACGCTGTAAGGTGCGCCAGCGAGCGGAGGATCCGGAAGACAGTCCACTGTCGCTGGCTGCCTGCCATTGCGCCTCCGTTTCACCATTGCCAGGCTCAAGGAAAGAATCAGTTTGCTCTCTCATCTCCACGAACAGGTCGATCCTATCCAGTAATGGGCCCGACAGGCGCCCGCGATACTGGACCACAGCCGCCGGGGCACACTGGCAACTGCGCCGGCGGCTGCCCAGATAACCACATCGACATGGATTCATGGCCGCAACCAGCTGAAACGAGGCGGGAAAGATCCGACAGACAGAGTTACGCGCCACGGCGATCCGGCCTTCCTCCAGCGGCTCCCGGAGCACATCCAATACCGCTGGCGCGAACTCGGCCACCTCGTCCAGAAAGAGGATGCCACGGTGAGCCAGGGTCGCCTCGCCGGGTCGCACGTTGCCACCGCCACCGATCAAACCGGCGCGGGTGATGGTGTGGTGAGGAGCCCGGAACGGCCTGGTTCTCAGTAACCGGCTGCCGCGCAGCGTCCCGGCGGCGCTGTGGATTCGGGTTACCTCCAAGGCCTCAGGGGCGGACAGAGGTGGCTGCAAGGACTCGATGGCTCGTGCTAACCGTGTCTTGCCCGTACCGGGAGGGCCGACCAACAGCAGATTGTGCCGACCAGCAGCGGCGATGTAGGCGGCCCGCTGAGCCTCTGGTTGACCGACGAGGCCCAGGAAGGCGGCAGCCGCGGTTGCTGTCTCAGCAGGCACCCCCTTCCCCGACGAAACGGATGGACCCGGCGTCGGGTTGGAACACGAGGGGCGAGTTCCCTGGCGCCACCATGAAACCACCTCGGTCAATGTCTCGACGCCGATGACCTCCATGCCATCTACAAGCCGTGCCTCCCAGGCCTGGGCAGCCGGCACAACCACGGTACGCTCCCCCAGGGCCGACGCCGCCAGAATGATCCCCAGCAACCCCCTGACGCACCGCAGCTCCCCGAAGAGGGAGAGCTCGCCCAACAACAGCACTCGCCGCCGACCGCCGGCGTCGCCGGCCAGAGTGCCGTCCCGCGTAGCGATCACTCCCATGGCAATGGCCAGATCGAAGGAAGCCCCCTCCTTGCGGATGTCGGCAGGAGCCAGGTTCACCGTCACCTTGCCCAGGGGAAACGAGAATCCGCAGTTACGGATGGCAGCCAGCACCCGCTCCCGGCTTTCCCGCACTGCCGCGTTGGGCAGGCCGACGATGTGGAATCCGGGCAATCCACGGCTGACGTCGACCTCTACCGTGACGATGATGCCGTCGATGCCGTCCACCGCACCGCTGTGAATCCTGGTGAACATGCGCGAGGTATAGCAATCTGTGGGCTAGTAGTCCGGAACTGTTGCTGAAGTCCCTGAGAACGGATCAGGGGCAAAGCATTCACGGCCAGAGATT
>CBDURX010000179.1:0-5300 GCA_965369485.1 uncultured bacterium
AACGGTCTGGCGTCCGCCTTCCGGTTCGCCCTAGCCCGGATTGTTCAAGAAGGAGCTACTGCGGATGGTTAAAAGCCTGCCAGAACACGTGTTCTCGAATTTGCTCGATCAACGTACCGCATCGGGTACGCCTCCCTCGCAAATTCTTGCGAGCTTGTGTTCTGGCAGGCTTTTTCCTCATCCTCGCCGCGCTCCTTCGTGAATAATCCGGGCTTGAGGGACTGACATTGACATTCAGTTATGTAAGAAGAGACGTCCGCTTTCGCCATGAGTGCGTCAGAGACCCAGAACCTTACGCTCCGCCTCGAATTTGCTGGGTTTGATACGCAGCAGCCAGCCTTCTCCGTAGGGGTCTTGCAAAGCGGTGGTGGGATCCTCGAGCAGCTTCTGGTTGACCTCGAGAACATCGCCCGAGAAGGGGGACCAGACCGTGTGGCAGTGTAGGTTGGCCGAGATGATGCGCAGGCAGACGGATCCTTGCCTCAGCACGTCGCCGACGGACGGCAGGTCTAGATCCTGGATGTCGCCGGCCTTCTCAACGAAGGCCATCTCGACGCCGATCTTCACGCTTCCGTCACGAAGCATCATCATCCAGCTGTTCCGGCCCAGGGTTCGCAAACCCGGCGGAGTGCTGTCACTGCTGCCGGTGGGGGTGGTAGCGGCGTCGCCGAGCGGCGAACCCTGCTCGACCTCGGCGGCCAGGTGCATAGCTCTCTTGACGATGCCGCGCAGCTCGGCCTTGGTGAACGGCTTGGCGATGTAGTCGAAGGCGCCCAGCTTCATGGCCTGCATGGCCGTACTGATGGTGGCGTAACCGGTGACCATCACGACCGGAATGGCGGGCCACTTCTCCTTGATCTTCCGCGTGAATTCCAGGCCATCCATGCCGGGCATTTTCAGATCTGTCAGAACGACCTGCACGCCGCCCTTCTCCAGCCTCGCCAGGCCGTCACTCGCGCTCATGGCCGTCTCGATGGTGAGCGGTTCCTTGCGTAGCAGCTTCTTGGCGCTATCCAGGACGATCTGCTCGTCGTCTACGAAGAGGATCGTCATACTCTGGCCAGAACGGTCGCTGTTCTCGGTCATCGGTTATCCTTTCCGTGAACTACCCTTGCCGGCCAGAGGGCCGGCTTCATCC
Organism: uncultured bacterium; assembly: GCA_965369485.1. Classification (GTDB taxonomy): domain Bacteria; phylum Krumholzibacteriota; class Krumholzibacteriia; order LZORAL124-64-63; family LZORAL124-64-63; genus CBDURX01. The sequence continues at coordinate 1,139 of CBDURX010000179.1, forward strand.
TGAGCCACCGGCAGGACGACCTGGAAATCCGCCCCGCCCGCCGGGCTGTCACCGATCTCGATGGTCCCGTTGTGCTGTTCCATGATACCCCAGCTGACGGCCAGGCCCAGGCCGCTGGTTGACTTGGTGGAATAGAACGGTTCGAAGATCTTCTCGCGTACATCCTCGGGCACGCCGGGACCACTGTCCTGGACGGAGACGTAGCAGCGATTGCCGTCGTCGCGATGTCCGCTGCTGAGTGTGATGGTGCCGCGGCACTGCATGGCGTCCCGTGCGTTGATGATCAGGTTGAGCAGGATCTGCTGCAGCTGCCGGGCATCGGCGTTGACCCGCAGCGGCTCGCCGGCTATTCGTTTGATCAATTCAATGTCATGGAACTTCGCCTGCCGTTCCACCAGGGCGAGTGTCTTGCCGATCACGTCGTTCAGGTCGACGATCTGGAAATTCGGCTCCTCCTGGCGGGAGAAATCGAGCAGGTTGCGCACTATGTTGCGGCAACGCAGTGTCTCCCGGATTATGACCTCGTAATCCTCGCGTCTCTCGTCGTCGATGTCGGTTTCTTCCAGCAGGCTCTCCGCATAGGCGAGCACGCCGGTCAAGGGGTTGTTGATCTCGTGGGCCACACCGGCGGCCAGCTTGCCCACCGCAGCCAGCTTGGCCGACTGCAGGAGCTGCTTCTGCAACTGGTGTTTCTCCGTGACATCCCGAGCGATGGTGCAGACGCCGTCCACATTCCCCTCGTAGTCGAAGAGGGGGAAGCGTGTCGTCTCGAGGTAGTATTCCTTGCCGCCTAGGTTGTAGGATTCGGTGTAGGTTGTGTACTCTTTGCGCTCCATGACATCGCGGTCGTGGCTGATGATGGTCGCGGCGACCTCGGGGTCGTACATTTCTGCTGCGGTCTTGCCGATCAGCTGCAGCGGCTCCATGTTGAACAAGGCGGCCGAGGAAGGGTTGACCACCAGGTAGCGACCCTCCCTGTCCTTGATGGAGATGATGTCGTGGGCCGAGTCGATGAACTGGTGGAAGCGCTGCATGGCCACCTCCACCTCGCGCCGCAGCAGGACGCGCTTGGTCACCGGATGGTGAGTCTCTACGACCTCGACGAGGTTGCCGTCGACGTCGTACTGGGGGCAGGCGGTCACCTCGTAGAAGGCGTGCTCCGGTGTGTGCCGCTCGACGATCGTGGCGAACGGTTTGCCGTCGGCCACTGCCCTGTCGAAGGGACAGCCGCGTCCCTGGTTAGGGAATTCGTCACTGGTAGTGCACAAGACCTCGTCACAGCCTTGGCCGATGGCGTCCTCCAGCGGCACACTGCACGCCTCGCTGAAGAGGGCGTTTGCCTGGAGCACTTTCTTGTGCGGGTCGAGTACGATCACGATGTCGGGCAAGCTGTCCAGTATGTCCTGGGCGCGCTTGCGGTCGGCCGCCAGCTTTTCCTCCAGTTCCGCGCGTCTCTTCAGCTCGTCGCGTAGAGATTCTTCCAGGGCGATCAGGTCCCAGAAAACGCGAGCCGACACGTGGTCGATGACCCGTACGCCGGGCCGGATCATGTGGTAGATGTGGGCGAGGATGGCCTTGTCACCAGTCAGTTCGAGGACCAGCTCGAGTCCCGGGATGGCCAGGGCGGTCCCGTAGTCGGTCATGGTCTGGCGGCCGTGCTCCCGGGCGTAGACCACACCAGGTGCGTCTGGACGCGGGTCCACCACGCAGACCGCCTCCATCTTGAGTTCCTGCAGGTGGCCGGCGTCCAGCAGCTCCAGGATGGCCAGGCAGCCCCGGCCGCCGCCGACGATCACGGTTTTCATGTCCTGTCCCTTCTTGCTGGCCCGGCTCTAGAAATGGTCCAGCGCGTTGCCCAACTCCTCCGCCACCTGGTCCATGCGCTCGAAAAAATTCGTTTCACCTACGGAAAAGCGCATCAATACGTCATTCAGCGGCTGCGGGACGTAGGGGAACAACTTGCGCATGTTGATGATCCGGTAGTCGTAGAAGGCCGAGGCGTCGTCCGCGGTCAGGCTCTGCTTGATGGCATCGCTGAACCTGTCGGAACGTAGGACCTGGTGAAAGGATTGGATCCCCTGTCCGACGATGTAAGCGATGATGTTTCCGATGCTCCAGATGTCGAAATCCGAGAAGTCTTGCTTCAGGTCGAAGTCGATCCAACGGAAACGGTCGTTCTTGCGGTCGATGATGATGTGGTCGTTGCGGATGTCGCCGTGGCAGAGATCGTGATCGTGCAGGAGTTGAATCCCCTCGATGCTCTCGATCAGACGGTGCAAGAGGTTCTGCATCTCGCCGAAGACATACTGCTCGTGGGGCTCGTTCCAGTAGAGGATATGGTTGAAGATGCTGGGGCCGGGGATGAAGTCGAGCAGTCGGATCTGGTTGTCCGCGCTGTCAAATACGGTCTCACCTTGCATGAAGCGGGGATCGCCGCGGACCAGCTCGAGGACCTCGCTCTCCTTGGCCGGGCTGCGGTAGCAGCGGATGCGCAGATTCCCGATGAGGGCCACGAACTCCTCGTGGAAGACGGTCTTGATGATGAAGTCCTGTCCCGAGTCCAGGTCGATGGCGCGCAGGACCCAGTACTTGGGTTGATCCGAGATGCCGAAGCGTGTTTCGTAACAATGGCCCATGACTGCAAGCAACTTGCCACCCAGATCGAGCACGTGCCCGCGATGGAGGCTCATGGACTCGGTGGTGTCGGTCAGGAGCCGAACGGCACGCCGCGCTTTCCAGCCGGTCAGCTCTTCGATACGGGCAGCCAGCTGGTCGGGCTCGGGAACGTCTTTCTGTGGCGATCGGCTCAAGCAGATCTCCCCGTGGTCTCTGCATATTCGTGGCCGTCTGCAGGCTGGCCGATGGTAGCACGGCCGCAGCGGTTGGACCAGTCTAGCCACGCCAGCGAGGCCAGAACATCGGCACCTCTTGCTGGTACCACGCGTACTCCATACCGAATTCGGCCAGGAGTTTGCGCTCCTCCATGTAAGCGCCCACGATGAGATAGAGGAGAAACAGTGTACGCCAGGTCAGGTTCACGTCCGTGACCGGCAGGCAGAAGATCACGTAGATCATACCACCGGTGTAGTAAGGGTGACGGATACGGCCGAGGATCTCCCGCCGTTGAATGCGGGGCCGCCTGGTAGGCAGCCCGCGGCGCGCAGCGTTTATCTGACGCAGGCCGAGAAAGCTGTGGCCGTCGTAGACGCGCGATCCCGCCCAGAAGAAGAAGAGTGCCAGGGCCAACCCCGCGATGCGCATCACTTGCCACGTGCCGGACCACGCGAACAGGGTTGTGGCCGGGAGGTGGAACCACCACCAGGAGAGTGCGCCCAAGCTTATGAGACTGATAATGTTGTAGGCCAGTCGTATGTAGGCGTGGTACCTGCCAAGAGACCGATGCAGCCAGTCTTGCACCCGTAAGGTGATGAGTAGGCTGTGTGCGGCACACCACAGTGAGGCTGTAATGGCCACCCACACCAATGAGGGTCGCGTCATTCAAGCCCTCCGGACCGCGTCAGGCGGCTGACCTGGCAACAGGTAAGAGGCGCCGGGTGCAGCGGCCGCGAGCTGCAGGAGGGAGAGGGGCCGGGCGGTGTACCAGAGATGGGCTCCGCAGCCGTTCGTACAGTCGCTCGCTCCGAATCCTGGCGTGAACTGCACGAGACCGAGCAGGGCGCCGATAAGCCGGTTCAGGACGCACTCGCCTTCCTCGGCTGTCTTGCCGTTGAACATGACGGCGCCGACGGGATTCGCGACGGCTGCGCTTGTCAGGTAGTCGATGTGCCAGCGCCGCTTCTTGCGAGGGGCGAAGTGGCGCTCCAAGCGCGCATGCAGGTTGCGTTGGGCGCTGCCGGTGTAGACGTACCATCCGGCCGGAAAGGAGAAACGTCCCAGGGAGCCGATGTTCAATCTGGCGGGGACTTCGAGACGTAGGAGCAGGAAGTACAGTCCCGAGTCGGGTGGAGCCTGGTCGACTCGCCCCGCCTCGGCAGGGTGACTGTGGCCGGGCACGTGGTTGGCAGACGGATCCTTTCGACGCGCACGTAATTCAAAGTTCACAGGCGATTTTTTTGAGCCGTCGTCGTGTCGTTTGCGCTTCGCGATCGTACTACCCCATTTCCTGTAACTTCCGCCGCACCTGGTTCAGCACGCCGCCGGC
>CBDURX010000180.1:0-5299 GCA_965369485.1 uncultured bacterium
CGGCCCGGACACCGTGAAGCAGAGAGGACTGCCGCTCCCGAAATGGTAGTAGGTGGATTGAGCGCCACTGGCAAACTGGAGCTGGTAGAGAGTGTCGAACTCGTCCGGGGCATAAAGGACGTATGTGGTTTGTTGACGCTTCGATTCCCGGAAGAAGCGGGCCGCCACCCGCCCTGATCCGACCGGAGTGGCAAAGACCTGAACCGTGTGCGTGCCAGTACCGATGTTTACGTAGCATTTGCGCAGGGCCGCCACGACTCCGGGTTCGCCGGCGAGGGAGACGCCGGATTTGATGCCACTGGTGAAGGATTTACGCAGGAGTTCCAGCCCGTCCACCACGACGCGCACGCTATAATTCTGCTCGGAAGGGTCGTCGATTCCGAACAGGTAGCGTGAGACGATCTTTAAGCGTCGCGGTCCTCGTAGCTGCAGGACAGTCGGGGTCTCCGGGGCGAGTTCGTAGTAGGTGTGGGTTTGCCCGGCCACGACGAGCGACACCTCACCGATCTGCACGTCCGGTGCCACGGAATGCCAGGTGGCGGCGACCAGGGGTGTCGTGGCAACCAGGAGCGTTACGGTCACGGCTAACGGGAACACTGGGCAGCATGAACCGGCAATAGGACACCGTAGACCGGGGGCGAGGCGGATCATCGGTTGTTCCTCCGGGGCCAGGCGTCGAAGATACCCCTGCGCAACTCAGGGGCCAGGATCAACACACAGCCTGTGCAATAGATTACGAAGATGGCTGCCGCCAACGGCAGTCGGTACATCTCCTTGATAAATATGTCTCCCTCTCCCGGCATAGGAAAGTAATCGGGCGAGGTTGGCAAACCGTGCCGGCGAGCCAGGTCGACGATGTTCAGCAAGTGAATCACCGGCACGCCTTTTTCGGCCATCTTGATCAGGCAACCCTTGCGTGGGTAATTAAGGGCGCCTACCTCGAAACTGAAGCCGTGGGGCAGCAATAATTTGTTGTGACTGCTACCGATGCTGGCCACGCCGCCACCCACGTTCACGTACAGGCGGTAGGGCCGACCTCGTACCTCCTCTTCGTAGAAGACCATGCGCTTGGTGATGGCGTCTTCGATGTTGTCCGACTCCAGGAGTGGTACACTGTTGCGGGTGGCGGCGTCCTGGATCATCCGCCGACCCTCCGGGCTCAGTCCGCGACCCATGTCGTTGCCGCCGCCGTAACTGGCTGCCGCCGACTTGGTGCTGAAGATCCCTTTCTGGACGAACAAGCTCTCCATGTCCAGCCAGGTGAATTCCGGATCGTTGGCCCCCCACATGGAAGCGCCGATGGAGGTGATGACTACCGGGTTGAGATCCATAACTTCCAGGGCCGCGAAGAGGCAGATGTTCATGCCCGGGAATGATCCACTCAAGGCTACGGCCACCGGGTCGTGTGGGCGTAGCCCGGCCCGCCGGAAATACTCCACCATGACTGCGGCCCAGTTGGGGTTGAGGCTGGTGAGTTTTGCTTCCAGGTCGCCTCTGGCGTTGGTGATCTTGCTGAATTCGGGCCCGATCAGGCCACTGCCGGCCGGGTCGTTGACCAGGTCCAGCTCGGCGCCTTCGATCAAGCGATGGTGGCGGACGGCACGGAAGGCGGCGGTGGCCTGTGTCGCTGCCTCCATCTTTAGCTCATAGTCGCGCTGCTTGACAGGGGCGCGCGTGGCGTCAAGCAAAGCCTGTAGCAGCAGCGCGCTGACGGCCAGCCCGAGCAAGATCCACTTCCGGCGGTTATCCAATCGCCAGGTCAATGAGCCTTCCCCCGTGAGCGACGACCAGTGCAAGCCGTACGATGAATGCCGCCATGAACATGGTGCAGAGGGTCTCGACCACGCCCTGGCGCAACATCCAGTAGGCGATCAGGCCAGGGATGATGTAGCCAACAGCCTGCAGGACGGCGACGTCCAACCCCACTCCCAGCATGGCGTTGAAGACCAGCAAGTAGCGAGTGAGGTATCCGAACAGGTAGCCGGCGAGCACACAGAAAACCAGGGTTCGGCGGCCGTAGAGCAGGATCACGTTGCTGAGCAAACGAATGACTCCGTAGGTGAGCAAGGAGGCCAGGACAGTGCCCAGGATGCGCAACGGCTGGTCCAGGTAGAGAGCGATGTATCCCGGAACGACCAGCCCTCCAGCGGCGAGGCCGAGGATCTCGGAGAAAACGAGGCTGACGACCAACCCCAAGCCTATGGACTGATAGATCACCCTTGCATCTCCTGATCGCGTAACAGGGCTAGCAGCCCGTGACCTACGCCGGCAATGTTGCCGACACCGATCACCAGAGCCCGCTGGGGAGCCAGCTCGACCAGACGGTCCCAGACGTCCTTGGCCCGCCATCCGCCGAGATCGAGGATCCGTGTCGGGTCCAGGCGTGAGCGACGCAGCATATCGAAGCAAACTCGGGTGCTTTCGCCGACGAGCACATAGTATCCGGCCTCGAGTTCGCGTCCGAACAGCCGCGCTAGGTCCTTGCTACGCCGTTGCCGGTCGGCGCGGATGTTCATCAGCAGTACAGTCTCCTCGACGCGCTCGGCCAATCCCAGCCGTTGCCAGATGTGCACGTAGGAGACGGGATCGTTGGCGGCGAAAGCGTTGATGAACTCGATGTCCTTACCCTCGGCGTGAACACGCCAGCGAGTCAAGGCGCCGGTGTCGGGATGCACTGCGTGCATGCCCGCCAGGGCCGTCTCCCTGGACACGCCCACACTCTCGCAGACATCCAGGGCCAGGCTCACGTTCACCGGAAACTCCACGTAGTGAAATGGAGTCAGATCGTCGTTCGAGACCGTATCGGGGAGTGAAAGACTGAAGCGGGAACCGCGGCGCCGTGATATCTCAGCCAGGTACGCCGCATAGCCGGTCTCGGCGGTGATCAGGTGGCTACGGCGGGGGACCGTGCCCGCCAGGCTCTTGGCCACATCGTCCAGACTCGGGCCCTGGATCTCCATGTGGTCGGGCCGCACGTTGGTGATAACCCCCACACTGGAGGCCACGATGCGGTCCTCGCAGACCTTCTGCAGATCGGGTCGCACGGCCATGCACTCCAGGACCAGGGCCTCGACACCTTCCGCCGCCGCTGCCCGGAAGATTTGCAACTGCTCGCGGATGTTGGGCCCGCCCCGGCGTCGTACCGGGCTTTCGCTGCCGTCGTTGTGGATGATGCACGCAGCAGATCCAGTGGTCTTGGCCATCGTGCGAATGCCGCCGGCGCGCAGGCCGGCCGCTATCAGACGGGTCACTGAGCTTTTGCCGCGGCTGCCGTTGACGTGGATGCGAATGGGGATCCGCCGCCGGTAATAGACATGGCGGATCATCTCGAACAGGCCCAGTCCGGTCAACAAGAGCAGCAAGAGCAGAATTAACTTCATGGCATAAATTCCGGCGGGGGTCTCCGCCGCCGACCGCAGCCGCCGTGGCACCCCCGCCTGCACACGTTCACTCAGCGGACGAGCAGTAGTTTGCGCGTCCTGACATCGTCTCCAGCTTCCAGGCGATAGAAATAGACTCCGCCAGCGGACACGCGTCCGGTGTCATCCCGGCCGTCCCAGATGAGGAGCCTTTCACCCTGAGGCAGGTTTTCATCCACCAACGTCCGCACCAGGCGGCCAGCCACGTCGTAGATGCGTAGAAATACGGGACCTGCCCGTGGTACAGCGAACCCGATGCTGGTCGATTCCAGCACTGGATTGGGCCAGCAGGGGTGCAAGGCCAAGTTGCGCAATCCAATCAGACCATTTTCTGCTGCGTAGGGTCCCATCTCGGTTTCACAGCCGAAGGGGTGCAAGGCCTTCACCAGGTAGAGGATTTCCTGTCCAGTAGGCGCGGAAGTGTCCAGATAACCCTGCGCCGCGGCGGGTAACGGTTGCTCCGTCAGGAGGAGGGGCGTGCCGGCCTCCAGCCGGTAGAGCCGCCAGCCGCTGACGGGACGGTCGTCAGCTGGGCTCCAGCTGAGCTGCAAGCCCGCGGCCGTGCGCTGCGCCTGGAACGTCGCCAGGGTCAGGGGGGAGTAAACGGGCGGCTCGGTGGTGATCCTGATGGCCAGGCCCGGCGATACCGGTGCCGCTGTGGGGGCATAGATGTTGGAGTAACTCAGCTGCAGGCCGTCTTCTTCGGACGGCGATTCGATGCCGATGGTGGCCCAGGTGCGCAGGTAGTCGTTGTTGGCCACCTGTTTGTACAGGAAGAGGATCTCGCCGTCTCCACTGGTCGTGGTGTGGATCGCCGGGTCGAGGAGGATGAGCTGGAAGGTTTGCAGGTCGTCGATCTCGGGCCGGTAGTGAGAGACCTGGCTCCACTCGATGGTGAAGCTGCCGGCCGCGCTGTCGTAATAGTGAAAGACGCCGTCCGGCGGAGGGCGGGTATCGTCCTCGGGCCCGGGATGGAAGTTATCCCAGAACGGCGCCACGATGGAGTGGTTGCCGTGTGGGGAGGGGATGGGCCAGTTGTAGAAGTGCACGTTGTTCGCGGTGTCGAAGGAGATGAAGCCGTTCTCACTGACCCTGACCTGGTTGAATGTCTGGCCGTAGTACTGGAAGGGGAAGGGCAGGTCCATGACCACGTACATCTCGTCCTGGGGATCTCCTCCGCCGGGTGCGTAGTCGATGGCGGTGCCCGAACCACCGAAGGTTGGGCTGACCGCATTCCAGCGGTAGAGGGGCCGTTGATCGGGATAGTCTATATCGGCGCTGTCGTAGGCGTAGTACCCGTAGCCGTCCGGACCCATGGGTGCGCCGATGTCCACCCGGCCGACCAGCAGCGAGAACGTCGTCTCTTGCACGTACCCCTCGTCCGTGGTGATCTGCAAGGTGAAGGCGAGGCCTGTCCCCACGGCCACGTCGTCGTCGACCCGCAAGCCGAACGTGTCATTATCGGTGAGAACCAGCCCACCCGGCACTAAAGCGTCGAAGACGGACATGGCATCGGTGATCTGGCCGACGCCCGGCGTGTTCAGGAGCAAGGTGGCTATGCCGCCCGTGGTGCCACTGCTGCCGCTGTTGCGCAGGCTCAAGACGAGCGTGACGTCCTGGCCGGGATCGGCATAACCGTCCGGATTCACCGTGACCGACTCGGCCATCAGAACCGGCGCGGAAACGGTCAGTTCGAACTGGGAGTCGTCAACTGCCGTGCCGTCATGACTGGCATGTACGAGGCCGAGGATCCGGGTGCCGTCCGCCGCGGTAGGATCGATCTGAAGCACGAAGGGTGCCGTCGCCATGGCGTCCCATCCAGCGGGGGCGTCGGGAAAGCTGGCGCTACCTTGGCTGACAGTGGCGGGGCCGGTCACTTC
>CBDURX010000181.1:0-5286 GCA_965369485.1 uncultured bacterium
CCCGTGACGGACAGCACCAGGGTCCATACCGCCGTGACCCGGGTCCAGGATCACGGTGACTGGCCTGGCAGGATCAACCTTGTGCGGGGCGGGGAACGGTGTCGGGAGCAGTTCCGGAGGATGCGCCGGCGGATGGGTCGGACGATGCCGTGGTTGCTGAACCGGACGCGAGATATCGACGACGATGCGACAGGGCCGTCCGTCGGCCGCGGGCAGGAAAAAATGTCGGTACGTCACATCCTTCTGCAGGTCCAGAACGACCTGGACCTTGTCGCTCAGCTCGTTGCGCCGGATGCGTTGCACCAGACCGTCCCCTACGGGGATGGTTGCCCTGCTGCGAAAACGGGCTTGCCGAACGTTGATGGCGAGACGCTCGGGGTCCTTGATGCGGCGTACCTCGTATGAGGCAGAACCGCTGAGGTCGAGAACGACGCGGGTGTGGTCGGGAGCCGTCCAGTAGCGAATGCGGAGCACTTCCAGGCGTGCGCCGACCGCCGGCACGGCACTGACCAACAGCAACAAGCCGCACAGCCAGGGAAAGACTGCAGACAGTACAGTGCGCAACGTGGTCGGGATGACTGCAGGGTCAGGCCTCATGCCTTCTGAACGCTCCTCTTCCTTGCCCGCCGGGGGAAAGGCGGAAAAAGCCTAGCATAGACACTGCCCGATGCAAACGAGAAAGACATCCCTGCCATAATACCGCCTCCGTGTGCAAGAGGCCACTGGCGGTGCGGACAGGAGCGTTGGGTCTACCTGGTGGCGTAGGAATCGAGGATGAAGGGCAAGGGGTTGACCCGACGGTTGTTGACCCGGATCTCGTAATGCAGATGTGGTGCGGTCACGCGACCTGTCTTGCCGCTTTCGCCAATGATCTCGCCGCGCTTGACCGTCTGTCCCTTCTTGACCAGCGCCTGGGACAAGTGTGCGTAAACGGTAACGATCCTGTTGCCGTGATCGACCTTGATCACCTTGCCGAACCCGCGTTCGTGTTTGACAGTGGTGACCACACCCGCAGCGGTAGTCCGGATCGCCGTGCCGGAGGGTACCGAGAAATCCAGTCCGTGGTGATAGGCAAGCTTGCCGGTGAACGGGTCCTGACGTTTGCCGAACCCGGAGCTCAACCAACCAGTGTCCACGGGGCGGATAGAGGGAATGTGCTCCCGGGCAATGTCCCGGGCCGCCAAGGTGTCGAGTAGCGCCTGGTAACCTTGGTGCTGGATGCGGGCCTGACGCAGCAACTTGTCCAGCTCCTGCTCCAACTGCCCGAGACGGCTCAGATTCCGGTCCGGAGGTAACTCTTCTTGTGGCATGGTCAAGACAGCCCGTCCACCGACACCGGCCTCCCACACATCCGGATCGATGGGATCCAGATCGACTGCGATCGAAACGAGTTCCTGCAGGCGGTAGACCTCCACCAGATCTTTGCGCAATAAGCCGATCTGCTCTTCCATGTGGCCGATTTCAACCACCAGATGCTGGTTTTCAAGCAGTAGAGCCGAACCGCCAGGCAACCAGCTCGAACCGCTCCACAGACCAGCCACGTAGAAGGCGGCCAGCACCAACAAGAAGGTCAGTGCCACAGCCGTTGCCAGGAAGGCCCGGCGGGATATGCGCATCTGGCGCACTTCTGCGTGGTCATCCGGCATATAGAGAAATGTGAAGCTTTTCTTGATTTTCATCATTCAGTTTGCAACAACGTGTTGCAGTTTACCCACCCTGTTTCCGAGCCAAGGACCGCCCCAAAATACGAGTCCGTGGCGGCTTGTCAACCAGCAACCTCATCGCACGGTAACGACACTAAGAAGAATGTCGGGGAAGAATAAGCAAGGAATGAGCCATTCGGGGACTTACGCACGCCTGCAAGAGATCTGGCGGCACTCCACGCCGCTAGGATCGCCTCTGCTCCCTCGCGGGTAGGTCGGCTGCAGGCAGGCCAGAAGCGACGGTGTGATCAATAGTAGTCGTAAAGAAGCGACTGACCGACGGCGCCACGCATCTTCTCCAGGGCCCGCTCCTTGATCTGCCGGATCCGCTCGCGGGTCAAGCCCATGTTGTACCCGATGTCCTGCAAGGTGCGAGCATCCTCGTAACCGAGACCGAAGTAGAGAATGATTATCTTCTTCTCACGCTCCGTCAGTACGGACAGGCTGCGCCGGACATCTTCCCGCAGCCCTCTTTCCAGAACGCGCACGTCGGGTAAAGGCTGGTTCTGGGCCTCGAGAGATTCGGCCAGGGGACGGTCGTCACCGGAGCGACCACAATCGTCCATCCCCAACTCGACACGGTCGGCACGCAGAGAGTGCTGCACGTCTGCGACCGCCATCCCGAGGCGCTCGGCGATCTGCTCGGGATCAGGTTTAATGATTCCCTCGTTCTGGAGGGCGGACCGGGTGCGATGGATCTTGATCAGCAAGGCTGTCTGGTTCTGAGGCAACCGCACAACGCGGGCCTTGTCCAGCAAGGCCTGCATGATGGACTGCCTGATCCACCAGACGGCGTAGGAGATGAAGCGAAAACCCCGCTCCTCGTCGAACCGACCGGCTGCCTTGATGAGTCCGAGGTTACCCTCGTTGATCAGGTCCGAGAGCAACAAGCCCTGGTTGACGTAACGCTTGGCCACCGATACCACGAAGCGCAGGTTTGCGAGGCAGAGTTGCTGCAATGCGCCTTCGTCACCGTTCTTGACGCGCTTGGCGAGTTCGACCTCCTCCTCTCGAGTCAGCAGCGCATAGCGGTTGATCTCCCGGAAATAGACCTCGATGCTCTTTTCGTGGGTTGCAGGTAAGATTGATCTACGGCCTCCCATTTCACACGCTCCTGTCTACGGTGGGGATCCTTCCGTTCTTGTCACGACTGATCCGGTTCACTGCTCCAGCCCCTCCACGCGAGGATGGATGAGCAGGTAGTTCTCCAGACTGCCTGTACGGACCAGCAGTTCGATGGGCTCTTTCCTCCCTGTCAACCTGGATCGGACTCGGCGGTAAGATTCCAGATCCAGGATCTCCTGGCCATCGATCATGACCAGCACATCCCCGGGACGGATACCGGCTTCCGCCGCGGCTCCCCCCGATTTCACCTCCACGACCATCACCCCCGCTTCGGCGGTAACTCCCAGAGCTTCCTTGAGTCTCGCGACCCGTGGGTCCGAGCCCGCCAAGGATGCCACCATCATACCCAGCCAGGAGTCCCTGCGACCGGCTTTGGCTATATCCTGACCGCTCTGGAGCTCCACCGGCAGTACCTCGATCGTGAGGCGATCAGTCTTGCGCTCCACGACACAAGGAACCTTCCGCCCCACCTCGGCTTCGGCCACGAGGAACTGCAGCTGCTGAGGAGAGTGAACCTCGCGTCCACCGAAGGAGATGATCACGTCGTCCACGGCCAGTCCCGCCTCCGCAGCAGGGGAATCGGGCAGGACGGCGATAATGCGCACACCCATGCTCGCGCCACCGGAGCCTGCTTCTTCCTCGGACGCCTGCACCACAGCCGTCCGAATACCCAGGTAACCGCGTATGACCCGGCCGTGGGCCAGCAGTTCTTCGTACACGTGCAGCGCCATGTTGCTCGGAATGGCGAAGCTGATCCCTTGCCCACCTGTGTTGACGGCGGTGTTGACACCGATGACCTTGCCGGTGATGTCCACCAAGGGACCACCACTGTTACCGAAGTTGATGGAGGCATCGGTCTGGATGAAGTCCTGGTAACGTGGTGCTCCACCGGCGATGACCAGGTCGCTCCGGCCCTTGGCACTGACGACACCAACGGTGAGGCTGCCCTCCAGGTGACCGAAGGGATTGCCGATGGCGATGGCCCAGTCACCGACTTCGATGGCGTCCGCATCACCGAACTGCAACGGCTCCAGCGGCCGGACGGCCTCGATCTTCAGCACTGCGAGATCAGTGTTGGGATCGACCCCCACCACCTCGGCCGAGTACTCACGCTGCTCGCCGGTGAACCGCACGAACACGGCGTCCGCCTGGGCAATGACATGGTGGTTGGTCAGGATGTGCCCCTCCGAGCTCACCAAGAATCCGGAGCCGGTGCTCGGCAGCTCGAACCGCTCCGCCTTCCCTCTCTCGCCCCCGGGGAAAAAGCGGCGGAACATCTCCTGTAACGGATTGATGTCGACACCGCCGCGGGTAACCGAACGTACCGTGCGGATGTTCACCACCGCGGGCCTGACCTGACGGCCGATGGCCACGAACGGAGAGTGGTACGTATCAGCCTCCCGGTCACCCCGAGCCACAGCCAGGGTAGGGATGGCTAGTGCCAAGAACGTGAGCAGGAGAAACCCGAGCAGACCCCAGAGCGGATCCAACGGCCGAGCAGCATGCTCAGCTGCAGCCGATAGGGGACAGGGCCGTGACAAACGGCTCCCTGCGAGGGTAAGCCCACGTGCAGCGTCTCCCCCGGCGGGAAATGAGTGATGTTTTCGGGCGCCGAATATTCGGCTGACCACGGCTAAAACCGTCCCCTGGGGTATGGAACGTACAAGGTGGGATGAGCTGTAGGGCCGGGGCTCGTGCCCCGGGTAAAGTGTAGGGAACTGATAACAGCCTAGACGTAAATCAGGAGGATGTCAATCCTTTTCGATGGATTGTGCTTCTCCTTTGTCATTTTCGGCTTCCAGTGGCGAATTTTGAGCTTCACCGGCCTCCGTACCTTCGGTCGACGCTTCCGGGGCCGATTCGCCCATCCCCACTGTCGAGGACATCATCGAGGCCTCGACCACCAGGGCGGGATCGACCCTTGCTCCCTCCGGGCCTGCTGCGTGATCACCCCCCATGGCATCTTTCTGACCGTGCGTCTCGCGTATTTCCTCGATCTCCGCCTCCTTCAGCCGCAAATCCTCCTCCAGACTCTTGATCCGCTCGATGATGGCCTGCAAGGTGGGATCGGAGAGGAAATCCTCGCGTCCTTCCGAGACCTTGTTGTTGACTAAGCTACCCAGCTCGGTGAACTGATGCTCGATGTCCCGGCTGATGCCAAATTTGTCATACCGGCGGATACCGATCTTGGCCAGCTCTTCCGTCTTGTCAGCGGCCACACTGTACCACTCCGCCAGGTTGCTCTTGACCTGTTCCCACAGTGGCATGGTTTCTCCTCTCGCCCTGGGGTCGCACTGCCCCGGCTGTTTGGTGGTTGCCTAAGCCAGCAAATTCTTATACAAAGTTAGCTTCATGGAAAGCAAAAGCAATCCCATAGTCCTTTTCGTGGCCGACTCCCACTTCCACCTCCAGCCCGACCATGAGGAGCAGGAGCGGCTACAACATTTTCTGCAGTTCC
>CBDURX010000182.1:0-5280 GCA_965369485.1 uncultured bacterium
CCACAGCAGCGAGAAGCCTGAGGCGCCGGACGCTTCCGTCGCCTCAGGTTTCTGCAGCTCCCGGACGGCCGTGCCGCGCAAGGCCACCGGTATCCAGCAGAACGCCACGAAGATGGAGGCCAGCATGGCGATGCCGATGCTCACCGCCAACGGCACGTAGTAGAGCGACAGCCGTCCGGACAGGAAGATGAACGACAGGAAGGCCACCACGGTGGTGAAGGTCGTGGCCAGGATCGGAAAGGCGACCTCGTGGGTGCCGTCGATCAGCGCCCGGAAGGGGTTCCGGCCGGTGTGGACGCGCCGTTCACTCAGGCGACGGTGGATGGCATCCAGTACCAGGATGCTGTTGTCCAGCAGCATGCCGAAGCAAACCGTCAAACCGCTGATGGTGATGAAGTTGACCGAGATCCCGAAGAAGTAGAACAGGGAGAGGCTGATGAAGATGGCCAGCAGAATGGAGAAGACGACGATGGCTGTCAGCCGAATTCGGCGCAGGGCGAATGCCAGCAGGACGAACAGGAGCGCCAGGATAACGAGGGAGCGGTAAACCAGTTCCAGCAGTTTTTCTTCCAGATCTTTGCCCTGATCCTCGTCGATCTCGAAGGTGACAGGAAACGGCAGCGTCGCCTTGATTTCGGGCAGCGTCTGGCGCAACCGGCGGCTGACAGCCACGGCGTTCTGGCCGCTGCGCTTGGAGATGCTGACCTGAACCACGTTCTCGCCATTGATGCGTACGAAGTAAGAGGGGTCCTCGAAGCTGCGCTCCAGCCTTGCGGTGTGACCCAGGGTGATGGGTTGGCCGCCGAGACTGCGCAGGACGGTATTCTCCAGGAGGCGTAGGGTGACCGAGTCCTGTACGGTGACGATCAGCTCCTGCCCGGCGTGACGTATCGCCCCGGCCGGCACGATGTCGTCCCGCACCGCCAGCCGTTCGTAGATGCCGTCGGCGGTCAGTCCGTAGCGTTCCATGAGCTGCAGGTCCAGCAGCAGTTTGATCAACGGTCGGGCGCCGCCCTGCACCTCGGCGTCGGCCACGCCGGCAATGGAGAGCAGTCTGGGCACGAGCCAGTTTTCGGCCTGGTCGCGTAGCTCGTTGGTGGAGAGGGACGAGATCAGGTTTACGGAGAAGAACTCCTCGGTACGGAGCTCCTCGGGCACGAACGGCACGATGATCGGCTGGTTGGCACTGGACGGCAGGTTGCGCCGCACCGCCCCGAGCTGCTCGCTCAGCTCCAACCGGGCAAACTCGATGTCCACGTCGCGCCGGAAGGCGACCTCGACCCGGCTCTGTCCCGGCGACGACCGTGCCGTGATGGTCTCTACACCATGGCACTTGCGGGCCGCTTCCTCGATGGGGATGGTGATGGAACGTTGGATGGCACTGGGTGAGGCCCCGTTCCAGCGTGTGTGGATGGTCAACGACGGCAACTCCGTCTCCGGCATGGCCTCGATGTTCAGCCTGGGTAAGGCGTAGACGCCGCAGATGATCAGCGCCGCGAACATCATCCAGGTGGCGACTGGGTGGTAGACGAAGAAGCGAATCACGGTGTCACTTCCGGTCCATCGTGGCGACGGTCGAGCCGTTGGTGCAGGGCTTCGTAGACCACTGGTGTCAGGAACAGAGTCAGGGTCGTGGCGATACTCAGACCGCCGATGATGGTGATGGCCAGTGGACGCTGGATCTGCTCGCCACTGCCGATCCCGATGGCCATGGGCACCATGGCCAGCACCGTGGTCAGGGTCGTCATCAGGATGGGCCGGAACCGCAGGCTGCTGGCCTCGAGGATCGCCTCGCGCCGTCCCATCCCGTCACTACGCAGACGCCGGATGGTGGCGACCTTGATAATGGCGTCGTTCACGGAGATGCCGAGCAGGGCGATCAGTCCGATCAGGGAGATGATGTTCAGGGAGTGTCCGGTCAAGAACAGGGTCAGCAGGGCTCCCATCACGCCTATCGGCAACACCGCCGAGATGATCAGCGGGTCGAGGAACGACTCGAACTGGGCGGCCAGGATCATGTAGACCAGCAGACCCGACAGCAGCAGGGCCCAGCCCAGGTCTCGGAACGAACGGTTGATCTCTTCCTGCTCGCCGCCCGTCACGAACGCCACCCCGGCAGGCAGTGAAATCACGTCTAGGATCGCATGCACGTCCTCCCATACCTTGCCGACGCTGCGGCCGTGTACATCGCCGCTCAAGGTGATCTGGCGGCGCTGGTCGCGGCGGACGATCTCGCGCACCGGTCTCCCCTCTGTCAGGACCACGAAACTGCCCAGAGTCACGGTGCGGCCCGGGGCCACGGTTACCGGCGACGCCAGCACCCCTTCCAGGTCGTAGCGTTGCTCGAGTGGCAAACGTACGGCGATGTCGATGCGCTGCTCCACCTCGTTGTAGCTGGTGGCGACGACACCCTGAATACGCGCCCGCAACTCCCGGGCCAGGGCGTCGGGTTCCAGACCGAAGCGCAGCGCATATTCCCTGTCGATGCTCACCTCCACGGTGGGGTTGCCCAGCACTCGGTCCATCTCCAGGTCGGCGAGGCCGGCCACCGCGTGCAGTTTAGGCAGCAGTTCCTCTGCCACGGCCAATGCGTCCTGCGACCTCTCGGCGACGACACCCAAGGTGAAGGCGGCATCGCCGCTGGCGAGAATCTCGTTCAAACCGATCCCCTCGTCGCGGAAGACGTAGGTCGTCCCAGCGAGGTCGGCGAGTCTCTCTTGCAAGCTGTCTTTGATGTCCTGCATCTGGCGCCTCGCCTGGCGACTGGGCTGCAACAGCACCCGGATGCTGGCGGTGTTCGCGGCACTGTATTCCTTCAACGAGGCCAGGGTCTTTTCAGTTTCACCCACCTGGGCGTAGACGGTTTGGATTTCGTCCCTGCCGGCCAGGAATTCACAGAGGGTGGCCGCCGTCTCCTGGGTCTGCTCCAGCGGGGTACCGGCCGGTAGCTCCAACGCCAGGGTGAAATCGCCCCGGTTTCGCTCCGGCATGAAGCTCTTTGGCATCTCCAGCCCCACCACAGCCGCGGCGGCCAGGCTGATCAGCAAGGCCGACGTGAAGAGCAGTTTGTGCCCGAGCAGTCGGATCAGGGCGCGGTGGTAGACGTCGTGCAGGCTGCGGAACATGGCGTCGGACAGCTTGAAGAGACCGCGCGGTTCGCTCCGGGAGGTCGCCAGGATGCGTGCCGAGAGCATGGGTTGCAACAAGAGGGCCGCGAAGATGGAGACCAGCAGGCTGAAGGTGACCGTCAAGGCCTGATCGCGAAAAAACTCCCCCGCGATGCCGGGTACGTAGATGACGGGGAAGAAGACCGCCACGGTGGTCAGGGTGGCCGCCACCACCGGCGAGGCAACCTCCTCGGTGCTACGGGCGGCGATGGTGGCCATGTCAACCGTGACTGTGGTTGCAAGATCCGTTCCGCGGCTTCCGTCGCCAGGCTCGCCACCGTTGGGGCGTGTTCCCGCTGCAGTATCGCCCCGGCTATGGCTGGCACGCAGGTGCCGGTTGATGTTTTCCAGCACTACGATGGAGTTGTCCACTAACATGCCGGCTGCGAGGGACAGGCCGCCCAGGGACATGAGGTTCAAGTTGACCTTGGCGAAGTAGAGGAAGGCGAAGGTGGTGAAGATGGAGACCGGGATGGCCAGGCCCACCACAAAGGGACTGCGCAGGTCCTGCAGGAAGAAGAGACGCACCAGGAAGGCCAGGACCGCGCCTTAGAGCAACGAGTCGCGTAGACCGCGGAACGACTCCAGCACGAAATCGGCGTCGCGGTAGACGAAGCTGCTCCCGAACTCGGGGTACTGGTCATGGAGAATGCCCAGGATCGTTTCGACCTCTCGCGTAGCCGCGATGGTGTTGGCTCCCACTTCCTTGTAGAGATGCAGGGACACCACTTCGCTGTTTCCCAGCAATGTGGCGCCCTCCGGCTCCTTGATGGTGTCCATTACCTTGGCCACATCCCCGATGGTGATCCCGGGCCCGGCGGCGGGTATCTCGGTCTGCCGGATCTCGTCGAGGCTCTCGAACTCGCCCAGGATCCGTAACGGCAGGTGCAGCGGTCCACGGCGGATGCGGCCGCCGGGAAAGCTGACATTTGCGATCTGCAGGGCGAAACGGAGGTCCTCCATGGACAGGCCATACAATCGCAGTTTGCCGAAGTCCGGCTGCACCAGGATCTCGCGGACGGCACCGCCGATCACCTCGGCCTGGCTGATGCCCTTGATCTGTTCGAGAGCCGGTTTGACCACCTCACGGGCGAACTCGGTCATTTCTTCCAGGGGCCCGTCGCCGCTCAGGGTGAGGATGGCGATGGGCCGTGCACTGGGATCCCAGCGCAAGATCAGCGGACGATCGGCGTCCGCGGGGAAGTCGTCCCTATAGGCGACTCGGTCGATGGCTTCCCGCAGGTGCAGGTTGGCGAAGTCCATCTCCGTGCCCCACTCGTACTGCACGGTGATTGTCGAGACGCCTTCGCGGGTCTTGGAGACCACGCGGCGCACGCCAGCCAGGCCGGTGATCACCTCCTCGAGTGACTGGGTCACCAGGCGAGAGAGGTCGTCGGCCGGCGTGTCACTGTAGGTGGTGATGACAGTGAGATTGGGATAGTTGATGGCCGGTAAAAGGTCCACAGGCAGCCGGTTAAGGGCCAGTAGACCAATCAGGACCAGGCCGGCGAACAGCATCAGGATGGCGACAGGCCGGCGGACGGCAGTCTCGATGATCATGGTCCGGTCCCCGTCTGCGCAAGAGCGAAGCTCCAACGGTTATCGGGGGACAGGGTGCGACGGATAGTGATCTTGGCCTCGTGGGCCAGTGTCAAGTGGTTGCTGACCACCACGTGTTCACCGGGGGCGAGTGAACCGCCGCTGTGGACCTTCAGGATCTCCACCCAGCTGTCGTTCTCCAGGCCGATGTCCACGTACAACCATTGGGCGCGATCGTCGTTGACCTTGAACACCAAGGGGCGGTTGTCCCGTGTCAGCACGGCACTCTTGGGCACGACCAGCTTGTCGGGGTAGATCCAGCCGGCAATCTCGGCTCGTACGAACATACCGGGACGGAAGCGGCCTTCCGGGTTGTCGAAGCGGATGATGACCTGACAGGTTCGGCTGGCCTCGTCCAGTTGGGGACTGATCACATCTACCCGGGTCTGCAGCGTGTCCTGGGCGGCGGGAATTGTCAGCAGGGCCGGCCGGCCGCTGGTCAGGTTGCCGAGGTCGGCTTCCAGGACGTTCACCACCGCTTCGAGCCGGTCGTTGTTGAAGAGAGAGCAGATGT
>CBDURX010000183.1:0-5278 GCA_965369485.1 uncultured bacterium
GACATATCAGTCTCACACACCGTCACAGGGTACTTATGATGCGGGGACCGGGATCTGGACAGTCACCGCTCTGCCGAATGCCACTTTCGCCACTTTGGCCATCACGGCGACGGTGGATTCCGGCTTCGGCGGTTCTGTCATCACCAACACAGCGATCATAAGCGGAGTGGACCAAGCGGATCCCGACCCGGACAACAACAGCGACTCGGCCGATATCGGTGTCAGGAGTGTCGATCTGCAGATCACCAAGACGGTGGATCAGCCAGCACCCAACGAGGGCGACACCGTTAATTACACCATCACTCTGTCCAACAACGGCCCGGACGATGCGACCGGGGTAGCGATCAGAGATGTCCTGCCCGTCGGTGTTACCTACGTTTCCAGCACACCCAGTAGCGGAATTTACGACAACGGTACAGGAATATGGGGCATCAGTAACCTGAGCAACGGTGCTTTCGCAACCTTGACAATCACTGCCTTCGTCGATGTCGGCACCGGTGGTACGACGATCACGAACACCGCTTCCATCGTCGCCGCCATCGAGGCTGATCCTGACACTGTAAACAACGTTGACTCTGTCGACATAACGGTCCAGAGCGCCGACCTGCAGGTCGCCAAGGCGGTGGACGACCCCGCTCCCAGCGAGGGCGACATCGTCAGCTTCACCATCACCCTGACCAACAACGGCCCCGACGCCGCTTCCGGTGTGGTGGTGACCGACCCGCTGCCCGCCGGCCTGATCTTCCTCAACGCGGTGCCCAGTGTGGGAGGGTACGATGAGGTGACGGGTGCTTGGAACATCGGTGACCTGCCCGACGGCAACAGTGTCGTCCTGGTCCTCACCACCAGGATCCTTATCGGCACCGGCGGCACCACCATCGTGAACGCGGCAGGCGTGACCTCTGCCGACCAGGGAGACCCGAACCTCGTTAACAACGTGGACACGGCCCAGATCGATGTCCAGGTGGTCGTACAACCCATCGAGTACATCGTCGTACGCACCGTGCCCGGGAACATGGAGATCGCCTTGCCGGGCGGCGATGCCTGGGAGGTCATGCGCCTCGAGCTGATCAACACGGGCCAATCACCCGACACGCTGCGCAGCTTGACCATCACCAACAGCTCCCTCAGCGGGGCGGTCCCGCCCGGAACCCAGGAACAGATGGACGCCAGCTGGAAGGGTCTGGAGCTGTTCGTCGCAAGGGATGGCCGGCTGATCGAGATAGACCTGGTGGACATCATCTCCCCCGACGCGCGCAACTTCTCGGCCGGCCGGCTCAACTTCGACAACCTGCGCCTCGAGCTGGCCGTGGACGACACCCTGCGTCTGGTCGTGAGGGGTGCTATCTCCCTGAGCGCGCGGGACGGAGATATCCTGGCCGTGTCCGTGGCGCAGCCGGAAGACATCACTGTTTCCCACGCCATCTCCCCGACGATCTCCTGGCCCCTCAACGCTCAGAGAGACCTGCTCGTGAACGGCTCGGTGGCGGCGCAGATTCGCCTCCATGACGTCCCCGCACGTTCCTTCGTGGCGGGCTCGGTGCTGAATCTGGCCCTGGACATGACCCTGCCGCCCAACGGTTACGCGGAGGATCGCCTCGTCCGAATGAACGTTGTTAACTCCGACGGAAACGATGTCAACGCAGCCACCCCGGGCGACTTCGCGGCTCTGCAGGCCTGGGTCGATCTGGACGACGACGGTAGTTTCGATGCGGCGGCGGACGCACTCCTGGGCAATTTCGCCTTCACAGGCGACCGCTGGGAGTTGACTGGCCTGAACTACCCCGTGACCCTGGACAGCCTGCGCGTCTTCGTGACCGTGGACATCGCCATGGACGCCGCGGAGGGCCGCACCATCAAGCTGGGCTTGCCCTCGCTGCCGGACGTGGGCATCGGCATGGCCAGCGGCAATGACGGACCTCTCGACGCACCCCTCTACAACCGTTTCACCCAGACCATCAGCGCCTCGAACCTGGTCATCCTGACGGCCGAGTCCATCGAGTCCGGCACCGAGTACCCCGGCAGTCACAACGTGCTGCTCCTGCATCTGACGGCCTACAACTTCTACCCGGACCAGAAGCGGCTAAGCCGCCTCGTTCTGACCAACGCCACCACGAGCGGGGGCGGCGCCAGCCTGGCCGAGCTGGACGATGAAGTGGAGCAACTGAAGCTGTGGCGGGACGAGAACGGCAACGGACTGCCGGACGATTTTGCTACCACCGTACCCTTCGCCCAGGCGCATTTCCAGGATGGCCAGGCTGTTTTCGACGGGCTGAGCTGGCTCGTGGAGCCCGGCGAGGCGAAGCACCTGTTCCTGACCGCGGACATCCATCTGCAGTACGCGGCGGACGGCGACGTCATCGGCGCCTTCATCGCCGAGGGCGACGTCACCATGGACGACGAGATCGATCTGGAGCCTGTAGCGGTGGTGGCCGGCTGGCCTCTCGACTCGGGCGCCGCCTGGACCATCGACGGTATGGTGGCGGCACAGATCACACTGCTGGACGTGCCTTCGACCTCCCTGGCCGCCGGCGACAGCAACGCTCTGGCCCTGGAGGTGATTGTCCCGTCCAACGGGTATTACACCGATACGCTGACGGGGATCGACCTCGACAACGACCTGGGCACTGCCACCAGCGATGACATCGTCGGGCTCCGCCTCTGGAGAGATGACGGTGACAGCTTGTTCACGCCGCCCCCCACCGGTTCCGACACGGATCTGGGACCGCTGGCCTGGCTGGGAGGCGTCTGGCGCAGCGGGATCCTGGCCGAGCCGATCCCGCTGGAGGGTGTGCGCCTGTTCGTGGCCCTGACGGTTTCCCAGACCCCCACCGACTCGTCCACGGTGCGGCTGGCCCTTCCCGTGGACGGTGTCAGTGTCTCCTCGGATAACGACGGCCCTCTCGACGCGCCCAAAGTCAGCGGCAGCGAGCTGTTCCTCAGTACGGCCCCGCTGCTCTCCAGCATCTCCATCGATCCGCCCCTCAGCACCGTGGGCCAGAGCAACATCATGGTCACCATGGAGGTGCGCAACGTCGGCGGCGTGACCGTGCAGAACACGGTTCCCTCGGCTCTGATCATCGACCCCGCCACGCTGCTGGGGTTGGTAAGTGGCCCCATCCCCGCCTCCCTGGACATCCCGCCCGGGGAAACGGGCCTCTTCACGTGGATTTACGCAGCGCAGGACACCGGCCTGGTCAGCGTGACGGGCTACGCCACGGGTGAGGCCGAGGGCGGCGGCGGCCCGCGCAGCTCATTGCCGCCACCGCCCAGTCTGCACCGGATCCTGTTGCCGGTGGATGAGCTGGACCTGTTCCCCGTGGCCAACATGCCATTCTCCATCAACCGCGGACAGACGGACGTAGTGCCGCTGACCCTGACGTTCATCAACCCCGGTGGGAGTGGCGCGGCCGACGCGCGCCTGGACAGCCTGGCCATCCACATCGAGGACGAGGACGGCAACGGCATCGTCCCGGCCGATCTGCTCACGAAGGTGGTGGTGAACGAAGGCGCCAACGTCTACCTGGAGAAGACGGCTCTGGAGACCAGCGGATTCGTGATCTCGCTACACCTGGTCGACCCCATCGTGATCACCAGCAACGAGCCGGCTACCCTGGGCATCAAGATCGATATCGCGGAAAACACGGCGGTGACCAACTTCCGGGTGGTCATTCCCGATAGCAGCTGGTTCGAAGCGTACGACGACATCAGCGGTGCGCGGGTTCCGCTGGTCCTGCAGGACGGTGACTATCCCATCCAATCCGGGCTGGGCCGGCTGGTGACCGAGGCGACGGAGTTGCAGGTGGCCGCGCCCCCGAAGTCAGAGACACACGCGGGACAGGGACAGCCTGATGTGGATCTGCTGACCGTGTCGTTGTTGAACGTCGGCCAGGAGGGCCAGACCTCGGCGGTGCAGATCGGCTCCTTCACCATCGGCCTGACCGACACGAACGGCACGGCCATCGACGACCCGGGTCGCTTCCTGGCGTCCGTTGGCGTACAGGGTCCGTTCCAGGTCCTGGGTGAGCGGGATTTGACTGCCGGGGACGACACGACCCTCACCCTGCTGCTGTCACCGCCCCTGTCGGTGCCGGTGGACACGCCTTTGGAGATGACCGTATTCGGAGCCATCACCGATACGGCGGCCGTCGGCGCCTTCCGGGTCCAGCTGGCCGCAACCTCCACCTTCGACGCGCGGGATGCGAACACCGGCGTGCCCGTGTCGGTGACCTACCTGAGCAACCCCGTCGCCGGGGGTAATATCGTCGTCGAGTTGCCGGCTGCGGATCTGATGGCCCAGGGCAACCCTGCTTTGCCGGCTACCCTGTCCATCGGCGCCCGGGACGTGACGGCCATGACCTGCCGGCTCCGCCATCCGGGCAGTGCGGGTACGGCGGCCATCCGGATCGACACCCTGCGCGTCCTGTGCCAGGACGCCGCCCATAACCCACTCTCCCCGGAGACGTTCCTGGACCGGGTTGTCGTCTGGCGTGACGGTGGAGAGATCGCCTCGCTCAGCGACCCCAATGGCAGCAGTGGCGTCTTCGCGGTGCCGCTATCCGGTTTCCCGCTGGCGCCCGGAGAGAGTACGGAGTTGACCTTGGTGCTGGACGTGGAGGCCACGGCTCCTGCCAGCAGTCTGGAGTTGCTCATCGCCGCCAGCGGCATCGTCGCCGTCGACGCCAATCAGGAGGCAGCCGTGACCGTCTCGCCCGAGGCGGCCGGGGATCTGCCCATCAGCTCCGGTACCACCAGCCTGCAGGTGCCGGCGGACGAACTGCAAGTGGCGCTCGCGAGCCAGATGCCCGCCGTGCTGGCGGCCCAGCCGGGAGAGATGACCGTGGCCACGGTCGCCTTGAGCAACCCGGCGCCGCCTGAGGCGGGCGACATCACCGTGGACGGCCTGACCGTGCGAGCGAGTGACGAGCAGTACGTTTCCCTGCTGATGGGCGCCACCGTGGTGGAGTTGGCGGCCTATCGCAACGGTCAGCTTTGGGCCGCCAGTGGCCCCCTCGCCGTGGATGACACCGTGGCCGTTCTCTTGCCGGACTCGACCCTGCAGGTGGAACCCGGCGGAAGCGTGGACATCGAGGTGCGGTTGCGTTTCCGGACCGGCGCCGCAGCCGAGAGTTTCCGCCTCGGTTTGACCCAGGAAGACGTCTCGGTGGTGCAGCCGCACGGAGCGTTGCTGGCCATCCGCATCGAGCCGGCCGACGGCAGCGGCTTCGCGCTGTGGACCGTGTGCGTCCACGCCACCCATGCGCTCCCCACTGCCGGC
>CBDURX010000184.1:0-5258 GCA_965369485.1 uncultured bacterium
CAGTGACGGCTTCACGGTCGGATCGTCTTTAGAAAAAGGCAGTTAAATGGCGCGGTGCAGAAAAAACCCTTGGCAGAGGCTGGTGAGTGTGTTATTGAGATAAGCGTTGTGGGCTGGGCAGATACGACGATGTACAGTCCATCTGAAGCGTAGGCAATCCTCGAAATCCAAAGCGGGGGGGAACTATGACCAAGGCCGAACTGGTCGAGAACATCGCACTAGAAACCGGGATCAGCAAAAAAGATACGGGCCTTATCGTCAATTTGATCCTCGAGAACATCGGCCATGCCCTCGTTAAGAACGACAAGGTCGAGTTGCGTGGTTTCGGCAGCTTCAAGGTCAAGAGCCGGCGTTCCCGGATGGCCAGGAATCCCCGTACGGGCGAATCTGTGCTGGTGCCCGCCAAACTGGTGCCTTATTTTAAGGCTTCCAACGAGTTGAAAGCCAGGCTCAATAACAAGGGTTGACCACCCGCAGTTGTCCGCGAGCGCTGCTGTGCCTATCTTGGGACCAAAGGGTTTGGATGGCAGTGCGATTGTATGTCTGAAGCAGGCTCGGGAAACACAAGAGAAGAGACGAAAAGCATTTAGACTGGGAGGCGATTGGGGAATGCCCAACGGACGGAAACGCAAGCGCACGAAGATTGCGACCCACAAGCGCAAGAAGCGTCTGCGCAAGAACAGGCACAAGAAGAAGAATCATTAGTCGATCTGGAACCGGCACACATCTTGATGCCGGTTCCACTTTGGGGTTTCGAGAAGTCGACTGGCTGGTTCCGGCTCAAGGATCTTCCATCGCGATCCGATGCTTATAGGAGAGGAACGACGACAGAGGAATCCGTAAGAAGGAGCTTCCTGCCATGGCCGAATATATTTCAGACCGGCGGAACACCCAGCGAGTCGACGCCAATCTTAAACTCGAGATCAAACTGCCACTGGCGGATGGTTCAGTAGAAGCGGCTTCTCTGGAAACAGTCAACATCAGCTCCTCCGGCATCTACTTCCGCTCCAAACACTGCATCGAACCCATGACCAAGCTGGAAATGGGTCTCGAGGTGAGAGTGCCCTCCCGGAAGAAGACCGGCCAGCTCGCGGTCGCCACAGTTCGTTGCGAGGGCATCGTCGTGCGAGTGACTCCAGAAAACGGACAACCTGAGGATGGCCTGTACGAGATAGCTGTATTCTTCACGCAGATCTCTCCGGAGGGCTTGCGCTCGCTCGAGGAGCACATCACCTTGCTGCTCGAAGCGGTGCCGTAGATATCGTCCTCTCCTGCTCCGACTCACCTTTTCCACTCAGGTGAGTCAATTCCATGCCGATCATGGTGTTGAGTCATAGTCGCCTTGTGCGAGGCCGTGTGCGTGTACGTTGCTGTGGGCCACGTGGAGATTGCCGAAGGTGAGGGGACTGCTGAGATGTCAGAACAACGGCAGCACACCATCCTGGTGATCGACGACTCCCCGCCGACTTGCCAATACCTCAAGCGGCTCCTGGAGAAAAAGGGTTACGAGGTTGTGCTGGCTTACGACGGTGAAACTGGCACCAAGCTGGCCATGGAGCTGTTGCCCGATCTGATCCTGCTGGATAAGGAATTACCGGGCATGCATGGTTTCGCGGTCAGTCGCATCCTGCGCCGTTACCAGAAGACCAGTTACATCCCCATCCTGATGATCAGTTCCGAGAGCGAGTCGTCGGATCGCATTCGTGGTCTGGAGATGGGGGCCGACGATTTCATCGCCAAGGGCATTCCCCCTGCCGAGCTGGATTCCAAGATCAGGGCCTTCATGCGTATCAAGGACTTGCAGGACAAACTGCTGCAAGAGCGGGATAAATTGAATCAGGTCTTTAAATTTCTGCACGAGCCCATCGCCATCTGCAACGACACGGACAAGATCGTCCTGGCCAGCCAGGTATTTTTGAACCTGTTCCAGTTGCCGCGTGAGATTGCCGAGTTCCGCACGTTCGCGGACATCTTACGTATCCTGGAGGTGCCGGGACATGTCATCCAGAAGCTGCGCGCAGGCACCGGGGAGGAGGTTCAGTTCTCCATCAATCTCGACGGAGACACCAAGATCCTCACAGCCAAGTCAGCACCAATCTCTTTGGACCAGGAAGAGACGGCACTGGCCGTCATCTTCGAGAACATCACTCAGCAGGTCGCCGACCAGAAGATGAAGGCTGACTTTCACTCCATGATCGCGCACGATTTGCGCTCGCCGCTGTCGGTGATCCAGGGTTACGTCTCGCTCCTGATCAGCGAGAAAGCCGGGGAAATCAATGAAGCACAGCGGGAATTCCTCTCCAGCGTGAACAACAAGATCACCGAGATTACCGCGCTACTGAACGATTTCCTCGATATCAGCAAGATCGATGCTGGTTTCGTGAATCTGAACCGGTGCGCCATGTCCCTGAACGAGGTCATCGAAGAGGGCACTATCGACCTCAGCCTGTTGGCGCAGAATCGCGGCATCGAGATCACAACCGAGCTGCATGACCAGCGGATCACTGTCGATGGAGACTCTCTGCGCATCAAACAGATATTGCGGAATCTCCTGAGCAACGCCATCAAGTACAACGTGGACGACGGCTGGATCAAGATCTGTACGGAGCCCCAAGAGAGCTGGGTTCGCATCAGTATCGCCGACGGTGGGATAGGTATCACACCCGAAGAGACGGAGAGTCTCTTCCTGCCTTACCGGCGTGGCAGCTCCTCGGAACGAAACATCAAGGGTGTGGGCCTCGGTCTCGTGATCGTCAAGAAACTGGTGGAGGCCCACGGCGGCAGCATCAAGGTGACCAGCCAGCCGGGCAAGGGAAGCTGCTTTACCTTCACCTTACCCCTCGCCCAGACGGTAGACGCGCAGGCGGATGCCGACAGTGAACTGCAAGAAACAGTACCGTAGCCAGCTCAGGAAATAATCCGGCCAATCCGCCAGGGAATCACCCAGCTCTGTCTTGCTTCCGACCACTGTACTGCTCGCCTCTGGTCGCCGCCGGCGGCACTCCTCAACGATTCGCAGCCACAACCTAGGGCAGTTTATGCCGCACTAAGCGCTCACAGCGCGATCCGGCCGTTCGGGCCGG
Organism: uncultured bacterium; assembly: GCA_965369485.1. Classification (GTDB taxonomy): domain Bacteria; phylum Krumholzibacteriota; class Krumholzibacteriia; order LZORAL124-64-63; family LZORAL124-64-63; genus CBDURX01. Next base: position 3,084 of record CBDURX010000184.1, read on the forward strand.
GACTGGGGCGGACCCGCAACGGCAAAAATTGCCGTCTACCGGGCGGCGTGAAACTCGTCCGGGCCGAGGCGGTGGGCATATGGCTTGCGGTCACTCTGCCTCTGGATAAATGCCTCCGTCCCGTAATGGAAAGGAGCGGCAGTGCTCAGGAGCTTACGGACGGCCGAGAGGGCCATGCAATTGCAACAGGTACGGATCGAGACCTTGGCCAACAATCTGGCCAACGTGGATTCGAACGGTTTCAAGCAGATTCTCACACAGGTGTCCCAGTTACGCGGTCGCCCGGCAGGCGAAGCGTCCGCTGATGCCGCGCAGGACAAGCGTGGAGCGATTCCGCTTCGCCGCACTGTCTGGGAAACTGTACCTCAAACTCGAATTCGAGCAGTCATGGACACGCGGCCGGGGCCGCTCATGCCCACGGGTAAAGCCACCGACATGGCCATCATAGGCGAGGGCTTTTTCGTGGTGAGCAACGACGAGGGAGAGTTCTATACGCGGGACGGATCGTTCCACCTCGACGGGAAACAGCGCCTGGTCAACGCGGCCGGGCACCCGGTTCAGGGCACGGGGGGGGAACTGGCCCTCGCAGGAACCTCCTTCTCTGTGGGGCAGGATGGCAGCGTTGTCGTGGACGGGGAAGTGGCCGGACGAATCAAAATCGTGAAATTCGACAACCCTACTCTCCTGATCCGTGCCGGCAGCAGCTACTTCAGGGCTCCGCCCGACTTGCAGGCCGAGGAGGTTCCCGGGGACAAAGTGCATATCGTGCAAGGACAGGTCGAGGGCGGCAACGTCGACCCCATCCGTACCCTGATCGACATGATCTCGGCCCAGCGGGCCTTCGAGTTCGAGGCGAAGATCATGCAGGCCAACGACGAGACATTGGACAGAAGCGTCAACCAGTTGGGCCGCAAGGCCTAGGAAAGGGTGGTCCATCATGTTGCGGGCAATGAGTACGGCGGCGACCGGGATGAAGGCCCAGCAGCTCAACATTGACACCATCGCCCACAATCTCGCCAACGTGAACACGACCGGTTACAAGAAAAGCCACGCAGAATTCCAGGATCTCCTCTACGAGGTCGTCACACCCGGCGGCGCCTCGCGGGGGTCGGGTCTGTCCAACTCCACCCGCGTCGAGGTAGGGCACGGCGTCAAGATGTCCGCGACCGGCAAGAACTTCAGTCAGGGCGCCATGATGCAGACCGCCAATCCCCTCGACATGGTTATCGAGGGCGACGGTTTCTTCCAGGTGCGCTTGCCTGACGGGGATATCGGATACAGTCGTGACGGCAGCTTCAAGCTGGACGCTGAGCGCAGCATCGTCACTGCCACCGGTTACTACCTGGAGCCCGCCCTGCAGATACCCGAGGACGCCATCGAGATCTCCCTCGCCCGGGACGGCACCATCTCCGTCCTGCTGTCGGGTGACAGCTCCAGCATCCAGGATATCGGCCAGCTCGAGCTGGCGCGTTTTCCCAATCCAGCCGGCCTGAAGAATCGCGGTGGCAACATCTACATGGAATCGGCCGCCAGCGGTACACCCATCATCGGTATCGCCGGCGAAGACGGGTTGGGGGAAATTTCCCAGGGGTACCTGGAAATGAGTAACGTCGAAACCGTGGACGAATTGATCCGCATGATCGCCGCGCAGAGGGCGTACGAGCTGAACTCCCGCACCATAAGCGTCGCGGACGACATGCTCAAGATCATCAATCAGCTGAAGAGGTAGGCTGTGTCGAGTAGGTGGCGCATTACGAGCTCTTCCGTGCTGTGGTTGGCAGCCCTGCTGTCAGCAGTGCTGGCGGTCAGGATGGCGGCGCCGGCCGCCGCCGCGGCCCGCAGCTGGACAGTGGCGCTGGCTGCAACCGCGACGCTTTCGGTGGCACCGGTCAGGCTGGCGGATGTGACGACCCTGCCCGTACCGCAGGGGGCGGGGCGCATCGTGCTGGCCGCTGCAGGACGGCCCGGAGATTCGTTTACCCTGGACCGACGTCTCGTGCTCCGCAAGCTGGTTATGGCCGGCCTGTCGGCGGGTGTCCGCATGCAGGGCGCAGAAGAGTGCCGTGTCACCTTCGCCGGCCGCACGGTTGGGGTCGCGGCGATCAAGAGTCGTCTCCAAGAGCTTTTGCAACCCTTATTGCCCACCACCGCCGCGGGAGCTCCACCGCCTTGGTG
>CBDURX010000185.1:0-5244 GCA_965369485.1 uncultured bacterium
TATCGATCCTGATCGGTGTCGGTGATGGCACATTCAATGCCGCGGTGAACTACGACGCCGGTTATAGTCCGAGTTCGATCAGCCCGGTCTTTATTGACGGTGACAGCCATATCGACCTGGTAGTCGCGAATCAATATTCCGGCAGCATATCGCTGTTTTTCGGCGCTGGAGACGGTACGTTCGCTCCGGCACAGCAATACGCCGCAGGCGATGTGCCGAATTCGGTCCGAGCAGACGACTTCGACGAAGACGGGCGTAACGACCTGGTGGTTGCAAACCGGGGCTCCGGCGGCTTGTCAGTTCTCATCAATCTTATCGATGAAACGACAGACGCGGAAAACGAAACGTCACTTCCGCGTCTGCTCGGCACATTGTCGAATTACCCGAATCCCTTCAACCCGAACACAACGATCAGGTTCGAATTGCCGGAAGCGTTGCATGTGAACCTTCGTATCTTCAACGTCAACGGTGAACTTGTCACGACACTGGTCGATCGACAGATGTCAGCGGGCCGAAAAGAGATAATCTGGGATGGCAGGGACGAGAGAGGGATATCTTTTGCGAGCGGCGTCTACTTCTATCGTCTTTCCGCCGGGGATTTAGTGCAGATGAAGAAGATGGTGCTGCTGAAGTAATAACGCCCCTGTAACTCGCCCTTCGCTTTATTCACACCAACACCTGTTCTGTCCATCGAGACAAGTATGCTCTTGTGTGGCCGTGACGACGTGAGGTATGATGACGCCGAGCGGATATATATATTAATACTCGACTCTCTTGATCCCTTAAACTCTGGGGAGCAAGTTGATAGGTCAGACCATTTCTCACTACCGCATCCTTGAGCAGCTCGGCGCGGGCGGCATGGGCGTGGTCTACCGTGCCGAGGACCTGAAGCTCGGCCGCGTTATCGCCCTGAAGTTCCTTGCTCCCGAGTTCGTCCGGGATTCCGACTCAAAGGCCCGTTTCATTCACGAGGCCAAGGCCGCTTCCGCCCTCGACCATCCCAACATCTGCACTATCCATGGCATCGAGGAGACCGACGATGGGCGCCTGTTCATCGCCATGGCCTGCTACGAGGGCGAGACCCTGAAGGATCTCATCTCGCGGGGCCCACTCGATATAATGGAAGCGGTGGATATCGCCGTTCAGGTGGCACAGGGATTGGCGAAGGCCCTCAGGCTGGGGATCGTTCACCGGGACATCAAGCCGGCAAACATCTTTCTGACCGAGGACGGCCTGGTCAAACTGCTGGACTTCGGGATTGCCAAGCTGGTGGGTCAGACCCAGGTTACCAGGGCCGGAGCTCTGCTGGGAACGATGCAATACATGTCGCCGGAGCAGCTTCAGGGTGAGGATGTGGACCGTCGAACGGACCTGTGGTCGATTGGAGTCGTGCTGTACGAGATGCTGACCGGCCGGCTGCCGTTCACCGGAGAGCACCAGCCTGCAATCCTGTACGCGATCCTGAACACGGAGCCGGTACCGTTGGGTGAGTCGCTTGACGACATCGAGCCGGAGCTGGAGCTTGCCATCGCGAAGTGTATGCGCAAGACGGTTACCGAAAGATACCAGGGGGTCGAGGAGCTGCTTCTTCACCTCAAGCCGCTCGCCCACACCGGGATCACACAGGCAACCAATGCGAGGACAGTCGGCCTGCGCACTCAGGTCGATTCCCGGAATGCCCAGCCCTATCCCGGCCTGGCCTCCTTCACCGAGAGGGAGACGGAGTACTTCCACGGCCGTGAATCCCGGGTTGAATCGGTCTGGCAGAAACTGCGGCGCGGCCGCCTGCTGGCTGTCACCGGCCCTTCGGGTGTGGGGAAGACCTCGTTTCTGCGCGCCGGCCTCATTCCGGCAAAGCCGGCCGACTGGGGGGTGATCATCACGACACCGGGCGGCTCGCCGCTTCTGTCGTTGCGCGAGGCGCTGGTGCCCGAACTGGCCGATGATGCAGAGGCGATGAGAGCGCTGCTGCGTGAGAACGACCTGGACGCCACCGTGTCCGGGATCCGCCGCTGGCGACAGCGCCACAACGAGGCGCTGCTCATTCTCGATCAGTTTGAGGAGCTGTTCACACTCAGTTCCAGGGAGGAACAGGCGCGGATCGCAGAGCTGTTGAGCCGGTTGACCTTCGAGGCCGATGTACACGTGCTGGTGTCCCTGCGGGACGATTTCCTCTTTCACTGTCAGGAATACGCCGGGCTGGCGCCTCTGTTCGAGTCCCTGACTGTCCTAGGCCCGTTGACCGGTGCCGGCCTTCGCCGCGCCCTGGTTCAGCCGGCCCTGGACTGCGGCTACGCGTTCGAGGATGAGACGATTGTCGATGAGATGATGGCCGAGGTCGAGGGCGAGCGGGGAGCGTTGCCGCTCCTGGCCTTTGCCACGTCGCGGCTCTGGGAGAGACGGGATCGGGAGAAGGGTCTCTTGATGCGACAGGCGTACGAGCAGATGGGTGCCGTGAGTGGCGCCCTGGCGCAGCACGCCGAGTCGGTGATGGACCAGATCGGGACCGAGCGCCAACCGATAGTCAAGGAACTGTTCCGCAATCTGGTGACCGCCCAGGGGACGCGGGCCGTGCAGGACAGGGAGCAGCTGCTGTCGGTGTTCGACCATGATGACCGGGCGGCGGCTGAGGAGGTCCTTGTCCTGCTGATCGACGCGCGGCTGCTGACCTCGTACGAGGTGAAGGGGGAGGACGGGAGAGAACACCGCCGGATCGAGATCGTGCACGAGTCGCTGCTGAGCGTATGGCCCCGGCTGGTACGGTGGCAGACTCAGGATGCCGACAACGTGCAGCTGCGCGACCAGGTGCGGCAGGCGGCGCAACTGTGGGGTCAGAGGGACCGCTCCGACGATCTGTTGTGGACCGGCACCGTCTATCAGGAATTCGAACTGTGGCGTGAACGTTATCCGGGCGGATTGAGCGCTGAGGAGACGGAATTCGCAGCCGCCATGAGATCCCGGAACCAGCGCCGCAGTCGACGCCGTAGAATCGCCGTCGCCAGCGCTTTCGTCGCACTGCTCGCTGTTGTTGCGGTCGTGGGATCCTTCGGGAAGCGTGCGGAGCGGATGGCCCGGGTGAGTGAGGCGCGGCGATTCCAGCTGCTGGCCGAGAAAAAGCTGGAGGAGGACAACACGCTGGCCCTCGCTATGGCCATGGCGAGCCTTGAACGTGAGGACAGTCCCGAGACGCGGCTTCTGGCGCTGAAGGCATTGTGGAAGGCGCCTGTTCGCACCGTGCTCTCGGTACCAGATACTCTAGTGGGGTGGGCTTCTGCGACGTTGAGTCCCGATGGCCGCTGGCTGGCCACCGTTAATGAAGATGGTGTGCTGCTCTGGCCCCGGAACGGGGGAGAGCCGCGTTCGTTGAAATCAGAGGCAACGACGGTTCCCTATCAGACAAGGAATATTATCTTTCATTCCGACGGGGGGTATCTTGTCGCTACCCGTATTCCCGTCGACCGCCCCCACAGGGATGCGCATGGACTCCAGATGCTCACTCTCTGGTCGGTACCCGACGGCAGGTGGCTGCGTACATGGAAAAACCCCGAACCAGGCTTGTGCATAACGTTTCCGGGTGGAAAACCCCCTAATGTGCTCGTGTCACTTTATGATGACCCGGAGGGGTCACTGCACTGGCTGCGGTACTCGCTGGAATCGGATGTGCCTGAAGATCTGGGACGCCTTGATCACGGCAGGTTCTCGGTCGATCTGAGTGCTCGTTTTCTGCTTTACGCAGATGTCAACGGCATCTATATGGTTTCTCTGGACAGCCTGAAGACAGGTACTCCCACCCTCATCGGTCGTCACGGAAGCGAGGTATCAGCAGCCGTCTGGAACGGGGAAAGAGATCTCATTGTCTCGAGTGACGAGAGCGGGGAAGTACGGGTGTGGTCACGCCGGAGCGATGGGGGATACGAACTCGATTTCCACCAGCAGATCATTGAGTACAAATTCTGGGTGCAGGGCTTCAATTGGTCGAATTCTCAACTGGTGTACAAGACAATAGGAAGCGATCAAATAGGGTTGATCGAACGCCGGTTTCCTCAGGCAGCGCCTACCTTGCTTCTGCCGTCATGTTCCTGGCCGGGATGGCCGAGTTTCACGCCAGACGATGCCTGGATCGTATTTCCCTGGGCCGACGAACGATTTGGTGGAGGAAGAGAGGTCTTTTTCTACTCACTGGCCAGGCGCCGACCATCCGTCTTTCGATTCCTTCCAGAGGGATCCACACTCCGCCCGGGTTTCTTCCTTGCCGACGGTTCCGGCATCGTGGCCAAGAGCATTGACGGCGAGTTGTGGCTCTGTGAAGCTACCAGGGGCGAACCAGATTACCGATTTCTCTGGAGGAATCCCTCCGGCCCGATCGAAACGTACGCTATGGATCCGTTCGGCCGCTACCTCCTCGTCAACGGCTTCTATAAGCGCGATGCATGGTTGGTTCCCGTTGATGGATCCGAGCCGTTCATGCTGGAAGGGTTGGAGGGGTGTCTTGGGGGCGTTGCCATCGACCCGAGCGGACAACGGGTGGCAGTAGGAGGAGCCTATGTCCACATGAAGAATATGGACGACGAGGCGGTTATCCGGATCCATGACCTGCAGACCGGGGCGGTGCAGGTTCTGGAGGCGGAAGGAGAGTGTGGGTTCTACGGAATCTGGTTCCTGCCCGACGAGCAGCTTCTCTCAGGCGGCAACGAGGGGTTGCTGCTCTGGGATCTCAGGACGGGCGGGTACGAACTCCTGAGCCGAAGAAAGCATATGGGGGATGGCTGTCTGGACGCCGAGCAACGATTCCTCGTCCTCGGCAATGGCCCGGACCTCATACTCTGGGATCTTCAGGAACGGATCGAGCGCATTCTTCCCATTCAGTCAGATTGGCCCTGTTTTCCGGCGATCTCTCCCGATGGAAGCTTCGTTGTTTCGGGAACGTATAAAGGCGAGGTGTTTGTGCTGCCGCTGGACTCCGACGAGCCTTACATGCTGCCGGGACACGACGGTCCGGTCACTGCTCTGTGGATCTCGCCTGAGAGCGACGAAATCCGTACCGCCGGCACAGACGGCACCGTCCGCATCTGGGATGTGCCCGATGGACCTCGCACGCACAGCCTTCCCCATGCTGAGTGTCTGGATAAAATGAGAGCCCAGACCAATATGCGCGTCGTCAACGACATCGACGCGGACGAAGGCTACCGAATCGTTTACGATCGCTTCCCCGGATGGGAGAAGGCACCTGTCTGGTAGTCCGGC
>CBDURX010000186.1:0-5230 GCA_965369485.1 uncultured bacterium
CGATAACTGGTTGCGTCATCACGGCTTATTGTATGCTTCGCCAGGGAACTTCAGATTAGGTGGTAGCCTTGACAGGCGGTGATTGGGAAACTACCACATGTGGCAGGGTATTTCGAGGGAATCAAGCTTGAGCTATTCGTCCTCACCCCAGGGTCTGCGGGTTGTTCACGACGTGACGCAGATGGTCTAGCGCCTGGACAGCGCCGCAGTTCACGCCATGGATGCAGCCGAGCACGCCCGCGGCTGGTCGTTGGATGCTTCAGGCACCATCCCTGACTGGGACCACCGTAGAGAGGGTACCCATTTTTCTATAATTCCATGTCTATATTTGCAGTTTTGGTGCCGAGTATTTGATAATTTGTACCGGAACTGCGTCACGTGAAGCAGAAGTCGCACCATTTGCATCATACATGTCGGGAATAAGCCGCCGGCTCCGGCGACCGGCTCTGGATGGATCAGATAGCCGGCCGCGGTGATGACGGGGGAATTGATCACCGGGACACTCAACAGAGACATCAAAGAGGCGACAGAGGGTGGCCGGTTGTCCAAGGGGCTCACGTGTGTTCATCCCGGTGGCAGGGGGGAGGTAGATGGTGGGGTCGAGAGGGAAATTGGCCGTTAGTTTTTTCAACATATTCCTTCAGGCCTAGTGCTCTGTCACACTCCGCGTGAGGGTTGTGCGTTGATCATTAACGGTGCGATGGTAGGATACGCATTGCTTTTACGCCACGCGGAACTCGCTGCGCTTCTCGGAACTCGCATGGCGCGACCGGAGCTGGATCATACCGAGGTAAGAAGTGACGCCCCATGAAGGACCGGGTCCATGACGTTCCGCACCGCTCTGGTCATGCTCTTCATCATCGTCGTGGCTTTCATCGCCGCCTGCACGCCTGCCTGGAGAATATCCGCCATGCATGAAGAGGATATCCGGATCATCCCCCGGCCTCAGGGTTACCAGGTCGGTCGTGATCGCTTCACCCTCACGAAGCAGACCACGATCCTCGTCGACCCTGGTCACCCGGAGCTGCTTTCTGTGGGGGAGTACCTGGCGGATAACCTGCGCCGTGCCACCGGCCTGCCCCTCCCCGTGGCCGAGACGCCGGAGACCGGTCAGGCCGAGTCGGCCATCGTCCTGACCACGCGCGGCGTCGTGGAGGACATCGGCACCGAGGGTTACACCCTGGTGGTGGAACGCAAGAGTGTGACCATCCGTGCCCTGCAACCCGCCGGTGTGTTCTATGGCGTGCAGAGTCTGCGGCAGCTCCTGCCGCCCGAGATCGAGAGCCGCACCCTGGTCAAGAACGTGAAGTGGAGTGTGCCCGAACTGCGCCTGCAGGATAGGCCTCGCTTTCCGTGGCGCGGCATGTTGCTGGACTGCTGCCGACACTTCATGGACAAGGAATTCGTGAAGCGGTACATCGACCTGCTCGCCTACCACAAGATGAACCGTTTCCACTGGCACCTGACCGAAGACCAGGGCTGGCGCATCGAGATTCTGAAATATCCCCGACTGACCGAGGTTGGCGCCTGGCGCAAGACACCCGCCGGCGAGCCATACGGTGGCTACTATACCCAGGACGAGATACGCGAGGTCGTGGCCTACGCCGCCAGCAGGTACGTGACCGTCGTGCCGGAAATCGAGATGCCGGGACACAGCGTGGCCGCCCTCGCCGCCTACCCCGAGCTGTCATGCCGCGGCGTGCCGCTGGAGGTCGAAACCCGGTGGGGCGTCCACAAGGATGTTTACTGCGCCGGCAACGCAGAAACCTTCTCCTTCCTGGAGGATGTCCTGACCGAGGTCATGGAGCTGTTCCCCGGCGCGTACATCCACATCGGCGGCGACGAGTGTCCCAAAGCCAGGTGGCGCGAATGCGACAAGTGCCAGGCCGTCATCGCCGCCGAGGGGCTCACAGACGAGAACGAGCTGCAGAGCTGGTTCATCCGGCGCATCGAGCGGTTCCTCGACGCCCACGGCCGCAAACTGATCGGTTGGGACGAGATCCTCGAAGGCGGGCTGTCGCCCGGCGCCACCGTGCAATCCTGGCGTGGCAAAGCCGGCGCCGTGGCCGCGGCCGAGCAGGGTCACGACGCCATCGTCTCGCCAACCAGCCACGCTTACTTCGATTACGACATCGGCGTGACCGATCTGCGGCAGGTGTTGTCCTTCGACCCCGTACCGACAGAGCTGTCCGCGGGAGAGCGCCGCCACATCCTGGGCGGGGAGTGCAATATGTGGAGCGAACGTGCCCCCCAGGAAACCGTGGACAGTAAGGTCTTTCCCCGCCTGCTGGCCATGGCCGAGCGGCTCTGGAGTGCCACGGACGATCCGGCCTACGACGAGTTCTACCGGCGGGTGCGGTATCACTACCGGCGGTTGGAGTTACTGGGCGTCTCTTACGGCCCCGAGGCGCGACCGTTGACCTTGCGACCTGCCTTCGATCCCGCCGCGGATCAGTTCGTGGTGACCTTGCAGGCCGCGGAGCCTGGACTGGAAGTTCACTACAGCCTGGACCGCAGCGAACCCACCCTCTCCTCGCCGCGTTACGCCGAGGCCATCCGCTTTCACGAGACGACCCTGGTTCGGGCCCAGGCGTTCCGGGACGGGTATCCGTACGGCGCCCCTGTCGAGAAGACGCTTCATCACCACGCCGCCCTGGGCAAGCGGGTCGTTCTGCGGCAGCCGCCCGCCGACCGGTACGCCGCCGGCGGCGCTTTCGAGCTGGTGAACGGTGCGCGCGGCTCGGCCTATCACCACGACGGTTTCTGGCTGGGGTTCGAGGAGGTTGATTTCGAGGCGCTCCTGGACCTCGGCGACATATTGCCCGTACGCTCGATCAGTTGCGGATTCCTGCAGAACTACAACCGGTGGATCTTCCTGCCCACGGAACTGGAATTCGCCGTCTCGACCGACGGCGATGAGTTCCGCGTGGTCGGTACACAGACACCCGATGTATCCCCGGACATATTGCAGGAGTTCACCCAGGACATCAGCGTCGAGCTCGAAGCGCTCGTCACTCGTTATATCCGCATCCACGCCCGGAACCGTGGCACTTGCCCACCCGGACACCCCGGTGCAGGCGGCAAGGCGTGGCTGTTCGTGGACGAGATACAGGTGAGGTGAGTATGTGCCGGCGTTGGTACTGGCCGATCGTCCTGGCGCTGACTTGCACACTTGGATTCACTCTCACCTGGAGTGGATTCATACCCTGCGATGAAGCCCTGGCCGTAGAAGTTGCGCCTTCACAGTCGTCAACGACGCCCGCTGCGGAACCCGCATATCCGCCACCGGATCCTCTGGGCGGTTTCAATATTCAGTGGGAAAACGATGCCTTCAGCCTCGGCAACAGTGACGCCCATTACACGAACGGCCTGCGCTTCTCTTACCTGACGGGCGAAGACAAGGTGTGGAACTGGGTGGCCGCGTCCGCGCGTGCCGCTCCATTCTATCCGTCCGGCGGGCGGCTACGGGCGAGCTACGCCCTCGGCCAGAGCATCTTCACACCGGAAGACATCTTCCGAACCGACCCTATCCCCGACGACCGGCCCTATGCGGCTTGGCTCTACGCCGCGGTCGGTCTGGTGGCCGACAACGACCAGATACTGGACATCCTGGAACTCTCCCTGGGAGTGGTGGGACCGGTGGCGCAGGGAGAGGAAGTCCAGAAGTGGATCCACCGGGTCATCGATTCACCAGAGCCCATGGGCTGGGCCAACCAGCTGCAGAAAGAGTTCGCCATCCAGCTGACCTACGAGCGCAAGTGGCGCAGCCTGCATGTACTGGACAGCTTGCCTCTCTTCCGCAGGCTGAAACTGGAGTGGGATCTCACCCCGCACTGCGGCGCTGCTCTCGGCAACGTATTCATCTATGGAGCGGGTGGGGCCTCCGTGCGCCTCGGCAACGATCTGCCCGCCGATTACGGGTCGCCGCGAATCCGGCCCAGTCTGCCCGGCTCCGAATTCTTCGTGCCGACGCGGAGGCTGGGGTGGTACATCTTCGCCGGGTTGGAAGGTCGCGCCGTAGCCAGAAACCTGTTCCTGGACGGCAACACCTTCAAAGAGAGTCTCAGTGTCGTGAAGGAACCGTTCATCGGTGACATGCAAGCAGGCCTCGCTTTGACCTTCAGCCGTCTGCGCTTCGCCTTCACGTATGTGGTTCGCACCAAGGAATTCAAGACTCAGCGCAAGGCAGACCAGTTCGGGGCGCTGACGCTGTCGATCCGATTGTGAGCGGAACATGAGAGCTGCAGCTGCAACCACCAGCCAGTGCCTGCCGTTGACAACCTGCTACACCACCGGTACGCTGACGTCATAGGAGATCCAGTCCCGTGTCATTCCACTCTCGCCCCCATCCTGTATTCCCTCGACCCAGGAGCTACCAGGTCCTCGCGCTGGTGACCAGTTTGCTGATCACGCTACTGGGTAACGTGACCGGCAGGATCGCTGCTGCCGACACTTTTCCCACCCCGGCCACCACCTGGAACCCCCGGACCTACCACTGCTATCGTGCGATCTCATCACTGCGCATCGACGGCAGGCTGGACGAAGAAGATTGGGCGATGGCACCCTGGAGTGAGCCGTTCGTGGACATCGAGGGAGATGATAGACCCGACCCGCGTTTTCTGACCCGGGTCAAGATGCTCTGGGACAACGAGTACTTCTACGTGGCCGCATTCATGGAGGAGCCCGATGTCTGGGCCACCCTCACCCGGCACGACGCGGTCATTTACCACAACAACGACTTCGAACTGTTCATCGATCCCGACGGAGACAACCACCAGTATTACGAGCTGGAGATCAACGCCCTGGCCACCGTGTGGGACTTGCTGCTGATCAAGCCTTACCGCGACGGCGGGCCGGCGGTGAACGCTTGGGACATTAAAGGGTTGCACGCAAGTGTTTACGTCGACGGGACCCTGAACGACCCCACCGATACTGACGGCGGCTGGACCGTGGAGATCGCCCTGCCTTGGGCGGCTCTGGCGGAGTGCGCCCAACGGCCCACGCCACCCCAGGACGGCGACGTCTGGCGCGTGAATTTCTCCCGGGTCCAGTGGAGCCTCGAGGACCGCGGCGACCGTTACGCGAAAGCCCGTGACTCTCAATCCGGCGAACCGCTGCGCGAGGACAACTGGGTCTGGTCGCCGCAGGGACTCATCGCCATGCACTACCCGGAGATGTGGGGGTTGGTCCGGTTCAGCGACTCCACAGAACCGTTGGAACAGCCCGAGCT
>CBDURX010000187.1:0-5226 GCA_965369485.1 uncultured bacterium
CCAGGAAGCGCGGCACCCGTTCGTACACCTTGTCGTAACTGACACCGACCCGGGAAGGTTCGTAGATTTCGCGGGACAGGCCGTCGATGGAGAACCGCATGATATCCACACCCGCCTCCAGTAAGGCTCTGCTCAGCTTCTCGGTCAGCAGTTCACCGTTGGTGTTGTACTCCACCCGCGCGGTGGGATCGTGCTCCTTGATGTAACGGACGATCTCGGGCTGTCGCTTGTCGACGAACGGCTCGTTGGTCAGGAAGGGCCGGTAGGTGATGCCGAGGCCGCGGGTGTCGTCCACGATCTTCCGCCAGGTCTCGTCCGGCATGCGCGGCGGGTCGCGTTTGATCTCGTTCTGGGGGCAAAACGGACACTTGGCGTTGCAGGCGGTGACGGTCTCCAGCTGGATGGTTCGCGGCGTCTTGGCGAAGGGCATGCGCCAGCGTGGTTGGTTCGCGCCCAGGCGCGAGATGTTCATCTCCGCCTGCACCGCGGTTTTCCTGGCCTGGTTAGGGCGCATCGCCGTCTCCTGTGAGTTGATGATGACGGGGAAAGAAACAGCCGGTCTCACCCGGCAACGAAGTCGATACCTCGTGCGGGAAGTTACAAATACGGTTCCATGAGGGCCAGGCTTTTTTCGGTGGCTCCTCGCTGGCTCAGCACCACCTGGCGGGCCATCTGGCCCAGGGATTCCCGGCGCGAGCGGTCGGCCAATAGCGTCGTGGCGCGGGCCAGGGCCTCCTGGGGAGTTCGCAACACGAAGCCGGCTCCCAACCGCACTAAAACGCCCGCCTCCACGGCGTTCTGGATCACAGGCCCGAACAACACGGGCTGGGAGGCCACGGCCGGTTCCATGGTGTTGTGGACGCCTGTGGTGAAGCTTCCCCCCACGTAGGCCAGACTGCCTGCCCGGTAGATCTCGGCCAAAACGCCCACCGAGTCCACCAGGATACATCGGAAGTCTGCCGGCACTCCCTGCTCGGTCGTCAGGAGGCGCGAGAGTCGTATCGTTGCGATTCCGCGCCGAGTCAAATCGCGTTCCAGATCGGCCAGCCGTTCCGGTCGCGGCTCGTGGGGCGCCAGGACGCAGTACAGATCGCCGAAGCGGTCCAGCAAATCGGGGAGAACTGGCAACCAGAGCGCCTCGTCCGGCGGCCAACTGCTGCCGAGGACGAGCAAGGACCCGCCGAGGTGTTGCAGACAGGACGCTACCTCGCCGCCGGCGGAAGCCTCGTAGCGGAGGATCACTTGCTCCGCTCGGGTATCGCCGGTGACGGTCACCGGACAGCGAACGTGCAACTGGCGGACGAAGCGGTCCCGATCCTCTTCACTGCAGACTCCCAGGTGGTCAAAGCGATCGAAGAGGTGGCGCCAGAAAGGGCGTGCCACGGGGCGGAGACGGAAGGACCGCGGCTGGAGCGATCCGGCGAGCAACAGCATGGGCACACCGTGTTCGTGGGCGGCGCGGATCTGGTTGGGCCAGAAGTCGAACTTCACGAAGATCAGCAGACGTGGGTTCCACAACCGCATCAACCTCCGCATGGCCGACAGGCGATCCAACGGTAGGTAGTCGTGAAAGTCTGCGCTGGGCCGCTGGCGGGCATACTCGAACCCGGAAGGGGAAAAGTGCGTGACGGCCACCGGTGGCGTGTTGTCACCGTACTGCTCGCGCAGGGCGCTGATCACCGGTCTCGCCTGTTCGTACTCCCCCACGGAGGTGGCGTGGATCCAGATACAGTTTTGCAGCTGGTCGGCTGCAGCGGCGAGGCGCTCGGGCAGGCCGCGTCGCCCCGCCAGGGCGGTCCGGAGCTTCGCCGAGAAAGGTTTGGCCAGCGGTAGCGCACTGCCGGCCACCGGAACCGCCGCGCGGTAAAGCCACAGAAGCGGGTTCAACTCAGGCACCGCGATCCTTTCGCTCCGTACCCGCGGCCCAGGGTACGTTGCAGAGCAGCTCGGTGAGGAGCTGTTTCGGTGTGATCTGCACGAGGCAAGCCAGATCGTGCCGGTGACAGGGCCGCTTGCCGTTACGGGAACAGGGGCGGCATTCCAGTTCCACCTGCAAGGTGCGACTGGCCGGCAGGCTGGGGAAGTAGCCAAACTCCGCGACGGTGGGGCCGAACAGGGCCACGACCGGGGTGCCCACGGCTTCGGCCAGGTGGAGCAGGCCGCTGTCGTTGGTCACCAGGGTCGCGCATTCGCTCAGTCCGGCTGCCAGCTCGACCAGGCTGCGCTGCCGCCAGACGGTAACGCCGCCCAGGTCCGTGGTCAGTCTCGCCAGGGCGCTGCCAGGGAACCATGACTCTTCCCGCGGCCCCACGAAGAGGCGCACGGGAGCACTGGAGACCTCCCGGAAGAGGCGGAGAAATGCGCAGAAGTGTGACTCGGGCCAGCGCTTGGTGTCCCAGTGGGCGCCGGGAGCGATCCCCAGGATTTCGGTTTCCGGCCGTGCGGTCACAGCCAGGCCGCTCAGGGGTGGCGAAGCGCGGAGAAGTCCGATCTCCCGCGGGTCCGCGCCTCCCTCGCCCGGATCCGCGTGGCCGTGTTGCGGCAACCAGACCTGCAGCAGTTCGTCGAACCGGTTCCGCATGGTGCGGTCCAGCGCGGCCGCACGTCGTCGCCGGAGAAGGTAGGCCAGCCTGGCCGCGGTGTCCTTGGCCAGACACCGCTCGGGACGTCTGCCCAGCAACAGTAGCAACAGCCGGCTGCGCAGGTTGTTGTGGGCGTCGATCATGTGGTCGTAAGAAGAAGTGCGTAACCGACGGGCCAGGTCGAGAAGATCGGCTGGACGTGATCCGGCCAGCGGGACGACCTCGTCCACACCGGACACCCGGCCGAACAGGTCTGCGAACGCGGCTTTAGTCACCAGGGTCACCCGCGGCCTGGAGGTGTCACTCGTGGCCAATGCGGCCAGCGACCAGGCCAGCAGGCAGAGGTCCCCCAAGGCGCCGAAACGGATGACGAGGAGGCGTGGCAAGGAAATTCCTTCCGAGGTGTTTTAACCCGATTTATTCGCGAAGGTGCTACTGCGGATGGTTAAAAGCCCGCCAGAACACGTGTTCTCGAATTTGCTCGATCAACGTACCGCACCGGGTATGCCTCTCTCGCAAATTCTTGCAAGCTCGTGTTCTGGCAGGCTTTTTCCTCATCCTCGCCACGCTCCTTCGTGAATAATCCGGGATGAGAATTCAGGTTAGCGATCCCCTTGCAGGGTGTCAAGGAAGCGGCTATTCTCCGCCTGATGCGCCGCCCGGTCTAACGTCACTGGCTGCACCACTCGAGAGCGAACGTTTGTGGATCTGGTTATCCTGCTAATCTTGCTGGTCTTGTCGGCCTTCTTCTCCGGTTCCGAAACCGCCTACTTCTCCTTGCGCACCTCTGAGCTGGCCCGGCTCTCCGGTCGCGAGGATCGGGCCGGGCCCAAGGTGGTGTCTCTGGTCCGGCAGGCCCACAATCTGCTCTCTGCCATCCTCATCGGCAACCTGCTGATCAACACTGCCGTCAGTGTGGTCGCCACGGCGGCCTGTGTGAGGGCCTTCGGCGAGCGCGGCCTGGTCGTGGCCGTACCGTTGGTCACGGTGGCCCTGCTGGTGGGTGGCGAGATCACCCCCAAGATGCTGGCCTTGCGCTTCCACCTGCAACTGGCCTTGATCGCCCAGCGGCCCCTCGCTGGCTGGTTGTGGTTCACACGGCCAGTGCTGCGGGTGATTGCCGCCGTGACGGACCGGTTGGTGAATGGATTGCCCTGGGAGCGGACCGGCACGCGCGGTCTGACCACTGCCGAGCTGGAAACCGCGTGCGATCTGGCAGTCAAGGACGGCACTCTTTCCGAGATCGAGGGCAGGTTTCTGGCCAGGCTGCTTCTGTTGCAACACCTGGAAGTACACCAGATCATGACCCCGCGGGTCGAGGTCGTGACCCTGGAGGCGGGGTGGAGCCGGGAGCAGGTCCTCGGCGCCGCCCGCCAGGCGGGTTACAACCGCTATCCCGTCATCACACCCGACAGACCCCAACCCGTTGGCCTGTTCCACTTGAAGGATCTGTTGTCCCAGCGGGACCAGGATCTGCCGTTGGGGGCGGAGTTGCGCCCGCTGCTGTTCGTGCCCGAGAGTAAGGACGTCGCAGCCATGCTGGCGGAGATGCGCTCCGGCCAGACCCACCTGGCGGCGGTGGTGGACGAGCATGGCGATTTTACGGGCATCGTCACCCTGGCGGATTGCTTGCAGGCCCTGATCGGTCCCGTGGGCGATGTTTCCGGTGGCTCGGGCCCGGATGTTTTCCGGATCGGGGACCGGACCTGGATCATCGGCGGACGCCTGGATCTGCGCGAGGTATGGGAGAGTTGTGGCGTCACCCTGCCGATTTCGCGGGATTACGTGACGGTCGCCGGCTACTTGATGTCGCGTCTGGGCCGCATCCCCCAGGCGGGAGATCGCCTGACCGCGGACACTGCCCGGTGGACAGTCCTGGAGATGTCCGGTCACAAGATCGTGCGGGTTCAACTGGAGCGTCTGCAGGATAGCGATCAGGAGGAGCAGGCATGACCGTCGTCGACTCCACGGCCGCATCGCTCCTACCCTGGGATCTGGTCATCGTCGTCACCGCCATCTGCGTCATCGGGTCCGGATTCTGTTCAGGCTGCGAGACCGGCCTGATGAGTGTCAGCCGGGTGCGCTTGTGGCACGCCACGCGGCAGCATCCCCACCGGCGGGCCGAGGCGCTGCAGCGCCTGCTGGGACATCTCGAGGATCCCATCTTGACCTGTTTGATCGGCACGAACCTGTTCCTCGTGCTGGGCACTGCAGTGCTGACAGTGGCCCTATCGGCTCGTTACGGTGCCCGGGGTGAACTGCTGGCCATGGTGATCATGTCGATGGTCATCATCATCTTCGGTGAGATATTGCCCAAGGTTCTTTACCGCGAGTATCCGGAGCGTCTGACCCTCGCCTCGGTGGGGGGGATTCTGGGTATGATGGTGGTGTTGGCCCCGGTCCGGTGGCTGTTGCGTGCCTACTCGTTGTTGTGGCGAAGGCTGTTGCCGCCGGTGGCAGAGGACCTGATTTCTCCTCTGGACCGTCAGGGGGTTTCCGCTCTGCTGCTGACCCACACTCTCGGCGGTGGCCAGGATCTTCAGTTCCGGCAGTCGCTCCGCCGGTTCCTGGAACTGGCGAACCTGGACCTCGGTCGTATCATGCGTCCCCTGGCCCAGATCGTTACAGTCCCGGCGTCGGCGAC
>CBDURX010000188.1:0-5223 GCA_965369485.1 uncultured bacterium
TGCTCCGCGGCGTGACCGCCGGGCAGACCCGCCTCCAGACAATCGCCGCTGCCCCAGTACCAGAACGGATCCCCGGCGGGTGCGAGTCCATAGGTCGGGTGAGGACCTGACAGTTCCGTCCCGCCGATCAGGAGTCTCGCGCCGTGTGCGAGAGTTTTACCGTCGCGAGTATCCCGTGCGATGTCCGTGATGGCATTGCCGAATCGGTCGATCCAGACGACCGTCCCCAGGCGCTTCTGTTCACCTGTGGAGATGACTTCAACTCCCTTTAACCGACCCAGGTCCTCCCCAAGACCGGGCGAGCCCACTTGGTGCAAGGGAATGCCCAGGACGAGGTGAGCTGCCACCGGAGACATGATGTCGCGCCCGTGGAAAGTGGTCGCCGGACCGCGCCCTTCCCGCACACGGTGGTAGAGCGGATTGTCGAGGCGTACCACCTCCAAGTCGGGCGCGTCGTGCAAGAAGGCGAGCAGACCATTTCCCGGAGCAACGAAGAACTGGTCCTGAGCCGCTGCGGCTACCAGTGGCCGGTCGGTTCCCACACCGGGGTCCACCACGGCCACGTGGACAGTGCCGGGGGGAAAACCAGCGTGGAGGCGCGCCAGAAACCAGTGCGCGGCCTCCACATCACCGGGCCCCAGAGTGTGGCAGAGATCCACGACGGTAGGTGGCGATGCGAGGTCGGGAAACCGAGCCCATTGTTCCAGCAAGGCGGACTTCAGCTCCGCGACGTAAGGGTCGTCCCAACCGAAGTCCGTGAGTAGGGTGATGACACCGTTCATGACCACACCTCGAGGGCTCAAGGCTTGCGACCGCACCACAGGACGATGACCAGCAACAGGAGAGCACCCGCGAGCAAGGAGAGTGCCGGAGGGAAACCGTACCCGGCCGGCAGATACCCCACTGCTATGGCGACCAGGCCCACCGTTGCCGCGTAGGGCAACTGGGTCCGCACGTGATCCATGTGGTCCGAGCCCGAGGCGAGAGACGACAAGATGGTCGTGTCCGAAATGGGCGAGCAGTGATCGCCGAACACACTCCCCGCGAGGACGGCGCTGACAGAGGCCAGGTGGATGCTCTGGGACACTCCGGCCGCCAGCCCCTCGTGTCCGGGCAGGAGAGCGCCGAGGGGGTAAATCAACGGCATCAGGATGGCCATGGTGCCCCACGACGTCCCAGTGGCGAACCCGATGGCGGCCGCCAGCAAGAAGGTCACAGTGGGCAAAAGGTGTGCGGGCAGCCCCTGCCGGCATACCTCCACCAGGTAGTTGGCCGTTTGCAATACGCTGCACACCTCGCTCAGGGACCAGGCCAGCAGCAGAATCACTACCGCGATGAGCATAGCCTTGGCCCCGGCCACCCACCCCTCCACCGTCTCCCGCAGGTTCATACGTCCGGTGGCCAGGACGAGCACGCCTGCTGCCAGCGCGCCGCTCAGGGCGGCCCACATCAGTACGGCGTAGCTGTCGGCCGCATTGAGGATCTGCCGGAAATTGGGATCCACTACCCCCTTAGCCTGTAGCTCCTGCAACCCGTTCCACCAGAGACCGAAACCAGTCACCATGATCACCAGCAAGATAGGCAGTGTGGCCACGAGTGGATGGGCGGGCGGGCGATCGCCGACCACCGACTCGAACACACGGGTGTCACTGGCCGGCTGGGCTCCCTCGCGCAGCAAGGCGCCAGTCGTGAAAGCTCGGCGTTCGGCGGTGAGCATGGCGCCGTAATCCCGCCCCAGTCCGGCGATCAGGTACACGAAGAACAGGGTCAGGATGGGGTAGAAACCGTAGGGGATGGTCCGCAGAAAGAAGGTATAGGCCGAACCATCGCCAGAGAGTTTGGTCATGGCATCCTGGATCAACCCCACCTCGAAACCGACCCAGGTTGAGACCACCGCCACTGTGACCACAGGTGCAGCGGTGCTGTCGACGATGTAGGCCAACTTCTCTCGAGAAATGCGCAACCGGTCGGTGAGCGGTCGCATGGTGTTGCCCACCAGAAGAGTGTTGGCGTAGTCGTCGAAGAAGATGACACTCCCCATCATTGCCGTCGACAGTTGTCCACCTCGTCGTCCCCTCACTTTTCCGGCCAGGTACTGCACTATTCCTTCGGTCGCTCCGGAGCGGGAAAGGATGCCCACCATGCCACCCAGGACGGTGGAGAACAGCAGGATCGTGGCGTGGTCCTCGTCGGCGAGGGCAGACACCAAAAACCGATCGCCCAGGTGCAGGAACCCAGACAGAGGATTCCAGTTGTAGAGGATGCAACTGCCCACCCAGACTCCCAGCAACAAGGCCACGATGACCTGGCGGGTCAACAAGGCCAGACCGATGGCCAGAATCGGTGGCAGCAGAGAGAGCCAGCCGGGCAGGATGCGCATTGGCACTTCCTGCCGCACACCTTCGCAGACCAGCACCAGGGGCAAATCGTCCGGTTGAACGGCGAGTCGTGCGTAGATGATCCGGCCGTCAGCCAGGAGATCCGGCTCCGGAGGTGTGAAGGCAAGAGGGGCCCCATCCGACTGTTGCGAGCGCAGCACGGGACTGCATCCCGTGCCGCTGGTGTCGGTGATGATCAACTGGAAAGGGACGCCGTCCAGGACGATCTCCGGGTAGGTGACACGCCAGGGAGTCGTCGCGGTGGAAGCGGTGTCATCAGCGGTGGCGACGGCGGTGACGATGGCTGGAGTCAACAAACTGCTCAGCAGGCAGAGATGAGCGAGGGAGGGTCTCAAGACTCCTCCTCCCAGGCCCAACGGCCGTACGCCGTGTCTACGTGGGTGGCGGACCAACTGACGAGCTGGGGCACGTCGTAAGGATGCAGCTCGCGTAGGCGCGCCATGGCCAGAGCGTGCTTGTCGTCACGGATCTTCAACATCACGGCCACCTCGCTCTGGCGCTGCAGTTCTCCCTCCCAGCGGTAGAAAGAGGTCAGATCCGCCCCCACCTGGCCGCATACCACAAGCTGCTCTGCAACCAGCCGAGCCACGACGTCTTCGGCCTCGTCTCGGGTCGGGAAGGTCGTGGCGCAGACCAGCAGTCGTCCGTCAAACATTCCCACGACTGACCTCCTGTTGCACGACCTGCAGCATCTGGGTGTGCAAACCCGGCGCAGCCGCCAGGATGGTTTCACCCGAAAGCCGTCCTGCAGTACCGGTGAAATCGGTGACGATGGCACCCGCTTCACAGGCGATGAGGCTACCGGCAGCCACGTCCCAGGGACGCAGATTCATCTCCCAGTAACCGTCCAGCTTGCCGGCGGCCACGTGACACAGGTCGATGGCGGCACTCCCGCCCCGGCGCACACCGTGGCCCTGGGCCAGCAGGAATCGTTTCAGGATTTCGGTGTTTTGTACGACCGTCTCGTCGCGAACGTAGGGAAAACCCGTGGCCAGCAGAGCGCGCTCCAGGCTGATCGGCTCGCGCTGCGCCAAACGACGTCGTTGCGCCTGCTGCGGACGCTCCAGGTAGGCCCCGTGCCGGCGAGCAGCCAGGTAGAGCTCGTCCAGATAGGGGGCGAAGACCGCGCCCAGCACCAGACTGTCGCCGCGAGCGCAGCCGAGGGAAACGGCAAAGAAAGGATAACCGTGGACGTAGTTGGTGGTGCCGTCCAGCGGGTCGATGTACCAGGTTCGGCCCGAGGAACCGCTGCTGCTGCCGCTCTCCTCCGCCATGATCGCATCTCCGGGGAAGGCACACGCCAACTCCCGGATGAGGCGCTCTTCCACCTTACGGTCCAGGTCGGTCACAAGCTCCGTGGTCGACTTGTACTCTATGGCGCCGCAGCGCCCTTCCGCCTGGAGAAGCAACTCTCCTGCCGGGAGGACGATCTCACGCAGAAGGTCCATTTCCTCGATCATGGCAGCGGGCATGGGTCTGTCCTCGTGCGACTGGGATGGTTACCTGGTACGCGGGCGCAGAGGCATCATAAGCGGACCAGTGTCACTCACTCAATAAATAGCTGAGGGGTCACACTTGGGATCAGCGCACGACCCGACCGTGGGAGGTCTTGACATCCCACCCGGTCACTGTAGCATAATGCCTAGAATGACATCCAACCGTACCACACCTGGACCCTCTGGAAAGGACCAGCATGGAAGAGAAAATCAAGGAAATCCTCGAATCCATACGACCCGCCCTGCAAGCGGACGGCGGTGACGTGGAGTTCATCGACTACAACGACGGCGTGGTCACGGTACGTTTGATGGGAGCCTGCAGCGGCTGTCCCATGTCCACGATGACCCTGAAGCAGGGTATCGAAACACGGATCATGAGCCAGATTCCCGAAGTCAAATCTGTCGAGGCACTCTAGCCCTTCTTTCTAGACCCGCTTCGCTGCCTCACGGCGACCGTGGAGCGGGTTTCTCATGGCGACGAGCTTCTCCTGCGGGCCACCTTGTTGCCCCCGCATGCAGTCTGCCCTCACGACCCGTCCGTTGACCGAGCTGTCTCCCCGGGCAGCAGATAAAGAGTGTAGCCCGGCGCGGAAGGAGTGGGACGGAAGCCGTGTTCCAGCAACAGGCGACGCCAAGTCTGTTCGCGTTGCGCATCGTTGGCGTCCTGGACCTCGACGTAACGGACACCGAGAGTGTGCAACTCGTTCCAGAGTGAGACCAGATCACCGCGCCCCTCCACACACAGGGCCAACCTCTCACGCAGCCGGCGAGTGTAGGGCGGCACCCAACCCGAGGCGCCACCCGTGACGGGATGTCCGTGGCTGAGACTCCGGTGCAGCCAGTACGCCTCCACTAAATCCTCACCGTATTCGTCCGGTGGTGCGGGCAGGGTCAAGACGGCGCCGGCAGGTAGTACGGCCAACGGTTCCCCCCCCAGCGACGTGACCGCACCAGGCAAGGGCAGGCCCGGCAACGCCACCGGTAGCGATTCCACCAGCAACAGAGCCATCAGCACGGCCGCGCATGCGGTCCCCCAGCGCTCGTGGCCCGGCCAGCGTCGCAACACTTCCCAGCCAGCCGCCGCCCACCAAGCCACCGCCAGCACGGTCAGGAAGGAGAACCGCCACACGGTGCGGAAGGCACGCAACGGCTCCAGTATTGCCTGGAGGATGCCCAGCGGCAGCGGGAAACGGTGGTTGCTGCCCGGTATCCCCACCGAATCGCCGAAGGCCAGGATCAATCCCAGCGCCCCCACTACCAGCAGGGACGATCCGTCGACCCGCTGGGCATGGGAGAGATTCCGTCGTCCGCACCAGCCTACCAGGGCC
>CBDURX010000189.1:0-5222 GCA_965369485.1 uncultured bacterium
TCCCGCAGCTCGGCCAGCACGGTGGCGGCCTGGCGGACCAGACTTGCTTCAGTGCCGCCGGCGTCGGGCAACAAGACCAGCAGCCGCAGCGCCGGGATCGAGGTGTGATCCTTGGGTAGGTACAGGTTGCAGGGCAATAGCTGCTGGCCGCGTCCGGGAACCGCCACGAGGACGGGGCCGGCGACGGGTAGGAGGCTGCCGCTCTGCTCGGCCCGCTGGAGCATCTGGCCGGTCTCCACGAAAGTCGTGCTGATGACCGACGGATCGTCGCGCGGGTGGTGTGTGGCCAGGGCGGCGTCGATGGCGTTCAAGCGGTACTGGATAGTGGCGCGCTCGTCGGGCCGCACCGCCGCGAGCCGCTGCGTGAACGACTGGCGCCAGTCCGCTTCCAGATGCAACAGCCCTGTCTGCCAGGATACGGAATTCCCTCCGGGCCATACCAACTCCGCTGCTACCAGGAAGGGGCCCGACGGCAGGTGTGAGAGGTCGGCCCTGCGGTGCCATCGGTTCGGGCCGGATTGCAGAGTGACGGCCACTGTCTCGGGACCACTCCGGACCACCGAATGGCCCGTGACCTCCTCGAACCTGACGTGCAGTCGACCCTCGCCGCCCGTCGGCACCCAGGCCACCAGCTCCAGTTCCAAAGGTGCGGTCCCGACCAGCGTGTCGGTGGCACGTCCGTGCAGGGCGGGCAGGGAACGATCGCTCTGGCGGAAGGTCAGCGGCACGAATCGGCGCCAGCCGACGCGTTCCTCTGATGCGTGGGGATCGGGTAGGAGGGACAGTGTGCGACGCACGTTGTCCTCGCCCACGCTGAGGTAGAGAATGTTAAGTCCCAGCGTTTCGTCCAGCGGTGGCGCGTAGGGGGCTACGCTCGACCAGGGAATCTGGAGGGAGTAGGTGGCGTGTTCCGCGTCCGGGAACCGGATCTTGGGGTCCAACTCCACGACCCGCTGATCGAGCACGGTGCCGTGGCGGCTCACGAACACTCCCACCGGTTTGTTGTTCTCCAGGCCGAAGCCGAAGCTGAAGTATCGCTGACTCTCGAAGGCGGAGGTGGTGGGAGGGATGACGATATTGATGAGAAAACCGTCCCCATTATACCATGGTCGGGTCAGCGAGAGGAAACGGCTCGCCCGGACTTGGGCGAAGATGCCGAGGCCGCCCTCGCCGTAGCGTAGCTTCACCGTGACCTCCGGCCAGGGACCACCGCCGGCACTGCCGTCGTTGGGCAGGAGGGTCAGCACTTCGCTCCAGTACTCTTCTTGCAGGGTCAGGGAGTGAGAGAGGGCTCGCTCGGCCAGGGACACGCGGCATGTATCGAGCCAGGTGAAGAACCGTTCCTCGCTGCGCAGGGCTGCCAGGTCGGGGTCGGATTCCATCTGGCGTAGGTCCGTGAAACCGCTGGCGAAGGCCTCCCGGAGCGCTTGCCAGGCCGCTTCCTCGTGGCCGAGGCGGGACTCGAGACACGCCAGATTGTAGGTCATGGTGCCATCACCGGGAAAGAGGGAGAGGTAGTGCCGGGCGGTACTCAGGGCGGCCTCGAGGTCACCGGCCCGGATCTGACGGCCGAGTTGACTGATCAGATTCCACCGTTCCTCCGCCAATCCTGCCGGTCCCGTTCTCTCATCCTGCCGCGCGTCCGTCTCCGCTGGTGGGCCGGCTGTCACGGCCGGCGGTGCGCCACTACCGGTCATTAGGAGTGCCAGTACGAGGAACGTACAAGGACGTGGCAATATTCATCCTCCTTTTTCCCACAGTCTCCATTAGTATGAGCTAGCGTGTGTGTCTGGCAAGCGAGTCTTGCCAGGTGGTGACCATGAACCCGGAGGCAGCCGTCCCATGTGTGCCATTTTGGCCCTGTGCGCATTTCTCGGTCTTTCCACTGCCAGTACGCAGAACGGCGCGTCCTCTTCTCCAGGTGCCGACCTGATCCTGTACGGTGGACGGATCATCACCCTGACCGATCCCGAGCCACAGCCGGCGCCGACCGCCCTCGTGGTGGTCGCTGACCGCATCGTACACGTGGGTGACGACACTTCGGCCCTGGCATACCAGGAGGTGCATACTGAGGTGATCGCCTTGCAAGGTGCCGTGGTGATCCCGGGTTTCGTGGACGGCCACGCCCACCTCTACGGCTTGGGCAAGGCCTTGGCCGAGGTGGACTTGCTCGGAACTCGCTCTCCCCAGGAAGTCGTCCAGCGGATTGTGGCACGCGCCGCCACCCTACCTGCCACGGTCTGGGTTCAGGGCCGTGGGTGGGATCAGAACGATTGGGAACTCCCCGAGTTCCCTCACCGGCGGCTGCTGGACGAGGTCTTGCTCGCGCAGCCGGTGCTGTTGCGCCGGGTGGATGGCCACGCCGCCTGGGCCAATTCAGCGGCCTTGAGCCTAGCTGGGATCACTGCGGAGACAGTCGACCCGGACGGTGGCCGCATCGTCCGGGACGGCGAGGGTGTGCCGACGGGCGTGCTGATCGACAACGCCATAGATCTGGTCCGCGAGCACATACCACCACCGAGCCGCGAGCAGATACGGAGCCAGGTGGCAGCGGCTACGGCACGCTGCCTCGAGTTCGGCATAACCGGTGTTCACGAGGCCGGGGTCACCCTCGCGCCCCTGTCTGTCTACCAGGAGATGGCCGCCGCGGGGGAGCTGCAGCTGCGTCTCTACGTCATGCTGGCCGACGATGAGGAAACGCTGGATGCGGGTTTGGCGGCGGGAGCGTTCACCAGTCCGGACGGCCTGCTCTCTGTCCGTGCCGTGAAGCTATACGCCGACGGGGCCCTCGGTTCCCGTGGCGCCCTGCTACTGGAGGACTACAGCGACGACCCGGGTAACCGCGGCTTGCTGGTCACCGGGCGGGAGCACCTGCGCGAGGTGGCCCAGCGAGCCGGACAGGCCGGGTTCCAGGTTTGCACCCATGCCATCGGCGACGGAGCCAACCGTCTCGTCCTGGATCTGTACGAGGAGGTGATGGGCCAGCTGGCGTTGCGCGACACGCGGTGGCGAGTGGAGCACGCGCAGATCCTGCACCCAGTAGACGTGCCGCGCTTCGCGCGCCTCGGCGTGATCGCCTCCATGCAGCCGGTACACTGCACCAGCGACATGGATTGGGCCGGCGCGCGGCTGAGTGCGGCGCGGGAAGAGGGAGCTTATGCCTGGCGTACGTTGCTGGATACGGGAGCGCGTCTGTGCTTCGGGACCGATTTCCCGGTGGAGCACGTCGATCCTCTGGCGGGTCTCTTCGCCGCCCGTACCCGTACTCATCCCGATGGCTCGCCGGCGGGGGGCTGGCATCCCGAGCAGTGCTTGAACGGACGCGAGGCGTTGCGCCTGTACAGCGCCGGCCCGGCCTACGCCTCCTTCCAGGAGGACGACCTGGGAGCGGTGCGGTCGGGTCTGCTGGCCGATCTGACCGTGCTGAGCGGTGACCCTGTCGCCTGCCGGCCTGCTGAACTTCTGGAGATGTCCACACTCCTGACCATCGTAGGAGGTAAGGTCCGGTACGACGCGCGCCGGTGACCCGGATTCAACTCGAAACGCCGGTCGTCGAGAGGTCCATCCGTGGGTATCATAAAGAGGACCCGATGCGATCCGGCTCGGGACCTGCCGTCGGTTCCGGACCTGTCCGGATACCGACCTGGCGCGTCGCCCGGGGATCCCTCTCGGGCGGTGCGGGGCGAGGAGGTGACCATGGCCACCGTACCCGTCGATATCGTGGATGCGTTTGCCGACCGACCCTTCACGGGCAATCCAGCTGCCATCATTCCCGACGCCGCCGGCCTGTCTTTGCAGGACATGCTCCAGATCACCGACGAGCTGCAAATGGAGGCAGGGTTCGTCCTGCCACCTGCCATCCCGGATGCCGACGTGCGTCTACGTTTCTTCACTCCCCGCCGTGAGGCTATGCTCAGCGGTCACGTCATCGTGGCGGCGTTCATCTCCCTGGCCGACCGTGGTCTTTTCCAGGCGACCAGGGGCGGTACACTGTTGCAGCACGAGACCGGAGTCGGGCTGCTGCCCGTCATCTTGACCGCTACTGACGACGGATCGACCCAGGTGACCTTCGACCTGCCACCCCCGCGCTTCGGTGAGCCGGTGCCGGCCAGCGAGGTGGCGACGGCTCTGGGCCTCCCGTCCGCCTTTGTGAAATTCCAGGAACACTGTCCGCAACGGGTATCCTGCGGTTCCGACGTGCTGGTCGTACCTATCACCGATCGTAACGCGGCGCGCGGCGCCTTCGAGGACAAGGAGTCCATCCGCAGACTTACCGACCAGCGTGGTGTAGGCGGCCTGGCCTGTTTCTGTCCCGAGACCTTCTCGGACGACGTGGATCTCTTCTGCCGGTTCTTCTATCCGAGTGACGGGACTGACGAGGACGTGGTCAGCGGCACCTCTCTCGGTGCCATCGCCGCCTACTGCCTGGACAAGGGGGTGTTGCCGCGCAGTGACCGGGTCCGGATCGTGACCGAGCAAGGCCACGCACTCGGCCGGCCCAACCGTGCCGAGGTGGATGTGCACATGACCGGGCCTTGTGTCACCCGGATCAGCCTGACCGCCACAGGGGCCGTGGTCATGCGGGGCGAATTCAAGATTCACCAGAAGAGTGCAGTCTACCGCTGATCTCGCTCGGTGGTGGGAGCGTCCGACAGGATCAGACTCTTGGTGTCGCGGGCGATCATGAGTTCCTCGTTGGTGGGGATGATCATGATCCTCACACGCGAGCTCGCCTTGCTGATGATCGCCTCGTCGTGCCTTGTGGCGTTCTTGAAGGGATCCAGCACGGCGCCGATGACCTCGAGCCCCTGGCAGGCCCACTCGCGCACCAGGGAGGCGTGCTCGCCAACCCCGGCCGTGAAGATGATCGCGTGCAGGTTGCCGAGGGCTACACTGTAGGATCCGATGTACTTGCGGATGTGGTAGGCGTAGACCTCCAGGGCGAGACGGGCCCGGTCGTCGCCCCGGGCATATTCGCGCTCGACGTCCCGCAGATCGCTGGAGATGCCCGAGATGCCGAGCATGCCGCTCTTCTTGTTGAGCAGTTGCTCCGCCGCTTCCAGTGAGCCGTCCATCTTCCGCACCAGATAGTTCACGATGGACGGGTCGATGTCGCCGCTGCGCGTGCCCATCATCAGCCCTGCCAGGGGCGTATACCCCATGGAAGTGTCGATGGACTTGCCGCCCTGGACCGCCGCGACGGAGGCGCCGTTGCCCAGGTG
>CBDURX010000190.1:0-5199 GCA_965369485.1 uncultured bacterium
CGCCCCCTCAGCCTGCGGGAAACTAACTATCGCCATTTCCTTCTGTCAATGGGAAACGTCTCTGCGACCTCGCTCCCCGTCCCCTCACGGAATGTGGGGAAGCTGCCTCATGAAAAAGCATGAAGACTACTCGTCACGCCACCATGCGCCTCGCTGCGGTCAGGCGGCGGGCTCGACCCCGCTTGTTCATGAAGGGGGCGGCTCAATCCGCCGACCGTAGGATCAGTGGAGATAGTCCACCAGTTTGTCACCGTTTACGGTCTGACGGATCTTCGCCAGAGCCTGGTTGCGGATCTGACGCACCCTCTCGCGGGAGAGATTGATATCGTGTCCGATGGCTTCGAGGGAAGCGGTCTCCTGCTTTCCGAGGCCGTAGTACCTGGTGACGATGTCCCGCTCCCGCTGTGTCAGCAGCCCTAGAGCCTCGTTCATTTCTCGTTGCAACTCGCCCTGGACAAAGCCCTCTTCGGGCGTGATCTCGTTCGGGTTGGAGAGGGTATCGGCCAGGGTGGCGTCGTCATCGTACAGACTCTGGTCCAGACTCACCATGGGACGGCTGGCCGCCCGTATCTGCCCCATCTTGCGATTGGTGAGGCTGAGCGCTTCTGCGATCTCCTCTTCCTTGACCTGGCGCTTGTACCTCTGCTCGAGGCGTTGCGCCACCCTTTTCATCTTTTGGGCCTGCTGGGAGCGGTTGATGGGCAGACGTACGGTGTTTGTTTGCTCTGCGATGGCTTTCTGGATGGCCTGCCGGATCCACCACACCGCGTAGGAGATGAAACGAAAATCTCGTCGCTCGTCGAAACGCTTGGCTGCCGTGATAAGGCCGATGTTCCCCTCGGCGATCAAGTCCATGTAGCTGAGGCCCTGGTTCAAGAACTTCTTGGCCACACTGACCACGAAGCGCAAATTGGCGTTCACAAGCCTGTCGAGGCAAGCCTTATCGCCCCGGCGAATCATGCGGGCGAGATCGAATTCCTCCTCCTTGGTCAGGAGCTTGTGCTTGCCAATGGTTTGTAAATAGTACTGGAGACTGGGATCCTCCCTACGGTCACTGCTGAGCTCCACCTCGTACACTTCATACCCCTCCCACTATGATCAAACCGCCTATCGGCGTTGCTAAGTCGAGACTTACGACCGCCACAGCGTGCCTATAACCCTTCACTGCGCGGTCGGTTCCACAGATCTGACTGACCAACTTATACGGATTATACTTGACTGTGTTCCTCTTCTTTTAGCAGGGATGGTATTTTTCCACAAGTGGAAAGACTCTGATGCTAATAAGAATGATTGTTAATTGCATTTTAACCTCTAGAGAACCGGGTGTCAAAGACATTTTCACTCTCCAACCCGGATTATTGCATCGCATCACGTTCCAGCCTACCTGAGGCCGCGAAAAGTCTTATCCCATTGCATGTGCACACCGGTTAAAATGGCAGGCCGCTGACGACCTGCCATTCTCACACGAACGCTCTAACCGACAGTTTATCAGGACATTTGACCGGCCGCAGTAGGCCACTCGTGAATAATCCGGGTCAATCGTCCACAACTTCGTAATCCGCGTCCACGGAGCTGGAAGCTCCCGCCTTCTCGGCCCCGGCCCGCGCACCTTCACCCGTGGCGGTCGCCTCGCTTTCGGCATCTCCGCCTGCCTCGGACGCCGCGGTCTTCTCGTAGGCCTTGCTGGTCAACGTCTGTACAGCCTTCATGAGGGCTTCATCGGCTGTGCTGATGATGGCCACATCCTCACCCTTGAGCACCTCCTCGAGGGCTTTGATCTTGGTCTCGACGTCGTCCCTCAGGGACTGGTCGAGTTCCTTGTCCATCTCTTTGAGGCTCTTTTCGGCCGCGTGAATGTGTGCCTCGGCCTCATTCTTGGTGTCCACCAGCTCACGACGCTTCTTGTCTTCCGCGGAGAAAGTTTCGGCGTCCTTGACCATACGCTCCACCTCCTCGTCACTCAGACCGCTCGAGGCTTGGATCTTGATGGATTGCTCCTTGCCAGTGGCCTTGTCCACGGCCGAGACGGAGAGAATCCCGTTGTTATCGATGTCAAATGTTACCTCGACCTGGGGTATTCCCCGTGGCGCCGGCGGGATACCCGTCAGCTGGAACTGCCCGATCGTCTTGTTGTCCAAGGCCATCTGGCGCTCGCCCTGCAGCACGTGGATGTCAACGGTTTCCTGATTGTCCGCGGCCGTGGAGAAAATCTGACTCTTCTTGGTCGGGATCGTTGTGTTGCGTTCAATGAGCCGGGTCATGACACTGCCCAAGGTCTCGATGCCCAGACTCAATGGAGTCACGTCCAGCAGGACGATTCCCAGGTCTTCCCCGGCCAGAACGCCACCCTGGATAGCTGCCCCCATAGCCACCACCTCGTCGGGGTTTACTGTCCGGTTGGGTTCCTTTTCGAAGAGATCCTTCACCTTGGTCTGAACCGCCGGTATACGGGTCGAGCCACCCACGAGAATGACCTCGTTGATGTCGCCGGGCGTGAGACCGGCGTCCTTCAAACACTGGCGGCACGGATGCACTGTCCGCTCGACGAGATCCTCCACCAAGGACTCGAATTTGGACCGGGTCAGGGTCAAGGTGAAGTGCTTGGGGCCGGAACTGTCGGCCGTGATGAACGGCAGATTGATCTCGGCCTGGGTCGAGGTACTCAGCTCACATTTGGCCCGCTCGGCCGCCTCTTTCAGTCTCTGTAAAGCCATGGGATCCTGACTCAGGTCGATGGCTTCCTGCTGTATGAAAGTCTCTACCAGGTGGTCGATGATGCGCTGGTCGAAGTCGTCCCCACCCAGGTGAGTATCTCCGCTGGTAGCCAGAACGCTGAACACATCGTCACCGATCTCGAGGATGGAGATGTCGAATGTGCCACCACCCAGATCGAAGACGGCCACGGTTTCTTCCTTCTTCTTATCCAGTCCGTAGGCCAGGGCGGCGGCAGTCGGTTCGTTGATGATGCGCTTGACCTCCAGGCCGGCTATCTTGCCGGCGTCCTTGGTCGCCTGGCGCTGGCTGTCGTTGAAGTAGGCCGGCACAGTGATGACAGCATCCTGGATCTCCTCGCCCAGGTACTCCTCGGCAGTTTCCCTCAGGGCCCGCAGCACCAAGGCCGAGATTTCCGGCGGGGTGAACTCGCCGTGGCTTGTCTTCACGCGGGCCTCGCCGTTGGGGCCGGCGACGACCTCGTAAGGTACTTCCGAGATCTCGTTGGCCACCTCGTCGAACTTCCGCCCCATGAAGCGTTTGATGGAGTAGACCGTGTCCGATGGGTTGGTCACGGCCTGGCGCTTGGCCAACAGACCCACCAACCTCTCTCCGTTCTTGTTCCAGGCCACAACCGAAGGGGTCGTGCGATTGCCTTCCTTGTTCTGGATGACCTTCGACTCGCCCCCTTCCATGATTGAGACGACACTGTTGGTCGTGCCCAGATCTATACCGATTATCTTGCCCATCTTTTTCTCCTTCTGATTGTCTGAATCGTGCCTCCCACCAGGGGAAAGTCAAGAACCTCCCTTTCAATTGACGTACCAGGGGTATGGTAATTCGCAATAACTCATAACATATTTAATAGTACCCAATTACAGTGTTAATTGGGAGTATTTTATCAGAACTGCGCTGGATCACGCTCCGAAGGTGCTGCCATAATGGCGTAAATATGCCGCCTATTTGTCAGATTTCGCCAGCCTTTCTGACACTCCCTGGCGCAATGCGCAAAGAACGAGGGCATCCATACCACGGTAGTATATCCTCTCGAACACAGGCTTATGACCGCCCCTGACCGGCCAGTTGCTGACGAGCTGCGCCACGAGCCGGGCAACCGGCCCGCGAGCCCATTTCCGCACGAGCCTTGTAGTGAAATTTGGTGCAGGCATCTGTTGCGGATCGATGATCCAGTGTAGCCTCATCTCCAGGATCCGGTGGGGATGCAAGCGGGCCAGTAAGGGCAGGGAGTCGTGCCCGCACTCCCGCTTCTTATCCAGGTACTGGCTCAAGGTGTGGTGATGTACGTGCAAGGGTACCGGTTCTCTCACGGGCAAGAAAGTGACGCCCTGCTGGTCCTCCAGACGGAAGGCCATCTCTATGTCCTCGAGGCCGTAGGCAGAAAACCGCTCGTCGAATCCACCGACTGCTAGTAAAGCATCGCGCGGGACGGCTGCGTTCTGTGTCACAAAATAGCGTGCAGGTACCCGATCATGGGTGACTTTGGCCACTCCTCGTGTGTCCAGGTAGTGGAAATATGGACCGTCTACAAGGTCCGGATCGGTGCGCACACAACCGATGGTTGCCCAGCCAGGCCGACTTTGAAGCCGCTGCAGGTGGGAGTCGAGTAGGCCTGGCGGCGCTACGATGTCGTCGTCCAGGAACAGGACCCAGCGCCCCAGGGCCGCGCGGAGCCCGAGATTGCGCGCGGCGGCGCGTCCCACGTTGTGGCCCGGGCTCACTACGCGCAGACGACCCGGCGGCCTGCGGCTTTGTTCCGCCAGGTAAATGTCGGTGCCGTCCCGGGAACCATCGTCTACTATGACGATCTCCCAGTCGGCGTCCAGTTCTTGTGCCATCAGCGCCGTCAGGGATCGGGCCAGCAGCTCGCGCTTGTTACAAGTGGGCATGACCACGGAAAGGATCACACGGATTTCCCCTTCCCCGCCCTCAACTCTGTTAATGCCACCTGCGTGGGCCACTCGCCCTCGCTGGTGATCAGGCGCCTGAAGAGCTTGTCAACGATCTCCATGTTACTCTTGAAGCCTGCATACTGGCGTGCCGTGACCAGGGCCGCTTCGCCACACCGGCGCCGCAGATCAGGCTCTGCCGCGAAGCGCAGCATGGCCCGGGCCAGTCCGTCCACATCGCGTGGAGAAACCACCAGACCGGACACCCCATCTTGGACCCACTCCGTGGACGACGCCAAATCCGAGACCACGACGGCACAACCACAGGCCAGAGCCTCCAGGAGACTGACCGCCGTCGCGTCCACCGATGGCACGGAGATGAAGACGTCACTGGCCTGCAACGCCAGGGCGAATCTGTCATGCGGCAACCGCCCCATGAAAACCATCACCTCCGCGATACCGGCCGCCGCCGCCCGCCGCTGGAAAGGCGTGGGGTCTCCCTCGTAACCGACGAACAGGAAGCGGGCGGCTGCGTTCTGCGCCCGCACCCTCGCCGCCGCCTCGATCACCGTATCGATGT
>CBDURX010000191.1:0-5193 GCA_965369485.1 uncultured bacterium
GCCGTAGCCCAACGTCAGGAGCAGAAAGGCCAGCATCAGGCCGTTGCGGAATCCTATGCGGTCAGCGGCGGCGCCCATGAAGAAGGATACCAGGTAAACCAGGGCCGAGAAGAAACCGCCCAGGAAACCCGCCGCCACGTCGTCCAGTCCGACGACCCGGATCAGATAGGTACGCAGGGCTATGAACGTGCCGTAGTAGGCGGCCCGCTCACACAACTCGGCCGCGTTGGCGTACCAATACACGCGCGGGAAGCGCCAGGTCATCTTCTGCTCGACTTGCTGCTGTGCGGTCATCGGACCCTCCAGGAAAGCGTAACAACCCGGCTTATCGAATCAATTCGCGATCATGCTTACGCGACGCCATGAAAGAGTGTAGCGAGGGAGAGGAGACAGAGTGCCGCAACCTCCGCCCGCTGGCAATAGAAAAGCCCCGTACACTGACACGGGGCGCTTACCCGAGTTGTGCAGACACAGGCTGAGTGGTAGGCCGCGCTGGACTCGAACCAGCCACTTTCTCCTTAAAAGGGAGATGCTCTACCTGATGAGCTAGCGGCCCACCAGACCCAAAAACTGCGCCAATATAGAGCAGACGCGACAGGGTGTCAAAGCAATCGGCCCGGCTAGCTGCCGGCCAGAGGCCACATCCGGTATCTTCTCGCGCAGCTCAGGTGGTGACGCAGGTCGGTGTCCAGATCATCTGATCGCGTTAGCGGCCCACGGAGATACCCAGGATCAGGATGCCCAGGAACTCCTCGATGAATTCCAGGTACCGGCGCGCCATGGCGGGCAACTCCTGCAAACGACGGCAGTCGCTGGTCGGCTTTTCCCAGCCGAGGAACTCCCGGTAGACAGGACGGCAGCGTGGCAACAGCTCGCAGCGCATCTGGAAGCTCTCGAATCTCTCTGTATCGACCTCGTACTCCGTGGCCACCTGGATGGTAGCCATCTGATCCAGGACATCCAGCTTGGTTATGAAAATACCGGTCATGCCGTTCACGTCCACGGAATAGCGTCCAGCCACCAGGTCGAACCAGCCGCAGCGACGGGCCCGTCCCGTGGTGGCACCGTATTCGCTCCCCAGCTTGCGCAGCAGTTCCCCTTCCTCGGCCAACAGCTCGGTGGGGAATGGCCCGTTGCCCACGCGGGTACAGTAGGCCTTGAAGATACCGACGATCTCTCCCAGGCACTTTGGCGGCAGGCCGGTACCGGTTATGGCGCCCCCGACCGTGGTGTTGCTCGAGGTGACGTAGGGGAAGGTACCGTGATCGAGGTCGAGCAGCGTCCCCTGGGCCCCTTCGAAAAGGGCCGACTCGGTGCCCAGGCGCACGTTGCGCAGGACTTCGTAGCCATTGACGATCGAGCAGGAGAGGGCTTGGGCCAGTACGATCAGCTCCTCAGCCAGAACCTTGGCAGGCAATGGGTCCCCATCGTAGTACTCGGAGAGGATCTCGTTGGCCCCGAGAATCTCCTCGATGACCTTGCGTTCGAGGTTCTCCTTGGGCAGAAGCAGATCGCCCAGGCGCAGGCCGGCGCGCTGGATCTTGTCCAGGTAGGCGGGTCCGATTCCCCGGCCCGTCGTGCCGATGCTCTTGTGCTTGAGCTTGCTCTCCTTCAACTCGTCCAATCGCTTGTGGTAGGGCATCAGGAGATGAGCGGACGAGGAGACGAAGAGTCTATCACGCACCTCGATGCCCTGCTCCTCGAGAGCCAAAATCTCGTCCTGCAAGCTCCAGGGATCGATCACCATGCCGTTGCCGAGGAAGCAACGGACACCATCGTGGAAGATGCCCGAGGGGACCAGGTGCAGGACGAAATCCCGGTCACCGGTATTGATGGTGTGGCCGGCGTTGGCGCCGCCCTGGTACCGCAGTACCCAGTCGAATCCGTCGCTCAGGGCGTCGACGATCTTACCTTTGCCTTCATCACCCCATTGTCCCCCCACGATCACACGATTTTCCAAGGGTCACTCCCTGGTTGGGTGGCGACGAGACGGGCCAGTTCCCGGAACCAGCACACCGGTTCACGTCATCGCGTAAGCACGATCACGAAGCGATTCCATAATGCAGATTACGGTCCCAAAAAAAAACCCGCCACCTTGAGGAGGGTTCCAAAGCCGAACTGTCAACTAGTGATCACCGACTACTGAATAGAGCTTTGAGCGCACCCCAGGTAACCTCGTCGGTGAGAGCTCCGCTGCCGCAGTCGTCGGCCACACCGGGATTGCCGTTCTCTTCGTGGATGTTGCCGTCGAGTTGTCCGTCGCCGTCGCTGTCGCCGAGTTCAACGCCGTTCAGACAGCCGTCATCGTCTGAATCCATCTGGGCCAAGTCCGCGTTCCATACCCTATTGTTCCCGCGGAAATCTACACCGAAAGGGTTCAAATCCGGTCCAGTGGGCTGGCTGGAAAAATGGCAGTTCTGGCACCCGAAACGGGTCGCAACAGGGAGTTGCTCTATGTCACCCGTCGTGGCGTCCACCACGAGAGCAACACCGACACTGGCACTCATCAAGAGCAGTGCCATGAAGGTAGGCCATGAATTCCGCTTGCGTACGCCCATGTCCGTAACCCCGTCCGGGACGTTGTAGACCCACAACGCCTTCCAGGCTGCCTCGTCAGGGACCTAGCGAAACAATGATGCCACACCGGAGTGGCAGCCGCAAGCACCAAGGCGGTGCAAGGTACACTCCACCACCGGGCCTCGGCCGTATCCACCTTTATTATCAGCATTATATAACGAATCTTGAGGAAAAGTCAACTCAATTCGCCTAATGTTCCGTCAACCATGAAATTACGGGTTATTCACGAATGGCCGGCATCACTCGCCGTCGCCAGGAGAGCTTCGACCCAGGCCAGCATTTCCTTGCGACCCACCTTTTTCAGGGCGGAGGTCGGGAAGAAGGGAGTGTCGGCGGAGAGACTGAGCTCGCCGATGATGTCGCTGTAACGCTGAGGGAGGCTTCCCGTGCGCTCCTTGTCGATCTTGGTGACGGCAATGGCAAAGGGATGTTTCGCCTCCTGCAACATGCGTGACATAGCCAAATCCTCAGCCGAAGGCCGCCGCCGCACATCGAGCAGGTGGAAAACGGCCAGAGGACGATCCTGAGCACCTAGGTAGGCCCGGATCAGCTCGCCCCAAGCCGCCCGTCGCTTCTTGCTCACCTTGGCGAAACCGTAACCCGGGAGGTCGACCAGGTAGTACCTGCCCTGCACCAGAAAATAGTTCAGCAGCTGGGTCTTACCCGGTTGGCCACTCGTGTGCGCTAGACGGGACCGCCCGAGAAAGTGATTGATAAGGGATGATTTACCGCAATTACTGCGGCCCACGAAGGCAAACTCGGGCAGTATAGGCTCCGGGCGTCCGGCGAGGTCGGCGGCACTGGTGACGAATTGAGCGTCCACGGTTCCCTCACCTCGGGCTAACTCCCCTGATACCCAGTAGGTGTTGCATGACCTCGCGTCAGTGGGATCGCGAAGCGATTCAATAATATGGGCTTGGCCCTCACTGCAACGCCAATGCCAGCACCTCGTCCATGCTTTCCACCAGGTGCACGTCGAGCTTCTTGCGGATCACCGGGGCCAGCTCGCGGTAATCCTTCTCGTTCTCCTTGGGGATGATGAGGTGCTTCGCCCCCACCCGCACGGCCGCCACGGCCTTTTCGGGCAGGCCGCCGATGGGCAGGACCTTGCCCCGCAAGGTGACCTCTCCTGTCATGGCCACGTCTTTGGGCACCGGTTGCTGGCGGAACAACGAAACGATGGCCGTGGCGATAGCGATGCCGGCGCTCGGCCCGTCCTTGGGAACGGCCCCCTCGGGGATATGGATATGGAGGTGGTTGTCCTGCAGGAATGCCACCGATTCCTTGGCACACTTGCTGCGGGCGTAACTGAGAGCCGCCTCCGCGGACTCGCGCATGATGTCCTTGAGATTGCCCGTGATCAACAGCTTGCCGCTACCGGGCACGGAGGCAACCTCGATTTCGAAAATCTCGCCGCCGGCGTTGGTCCAGGCCAGGCCCACGACCACACCCACTTCCGGCTCCTGTTCCACTACCTGGCGGTGGAACTTGGGGATGCCCAGGTATTTCTGAACTCCCCTGGCTGTCAGGGTCCCAGGAAACCGGCCGGACTGAGCCTTGAACTTGGCGACCTTGCGACAGATGCTGGCGATCTCTCGCTCCAGGTTGCGCACGCCGGCCTCACGGGTGTAGCCTTCGATGATGTTCAGCAGGGCTTGACGTTTGAACCCGCCCCGCCAACGAGCCACGCCGTTGCGCTTCATCTGGCGCGGAACGAGGAACTGCTCGGCAATCATCAGTTTCTCGTGCTCGAGGTAGCCTGGTAACCGGATGATCTCCAGGCGGTCCTCCAGAGCGGGTGGGATGGAGTGCAGAGAGTTGGCGGTGGTTATGAACATAACCCCGCTGAGATCGAAATCGACCTCGAGGTAGTGGTCGCTGAAGTGAGAGTTCTGCTCCGGGTCGAGGACCTCCAGCAGAGCCGCCGACGGATCACCCCGGAAATCCGATCCCATCTTGTCGACTTCGTCCAGCAGGAATACCGGGTTATTGGTGCCAGCCCGCCGCAAGGATTCGATGATGCGACCTGGCTTGCTGCCGATGTAGGTGCGGCGGTGACCGCGGATCTCCGCCTCGTCCCGCACGCCAC
Source organism: uncultured bacterium (assembly GCA_965369485.1). Taxonomy (GTDB): domain Bacteria; phylum Krumholzibacteriota; class Krumholzibacteriia; order LZORAL124-64-63; family LZORAL124-64-63; genus CBDURX01. Next base: position 4,667 of record CBDURX010000191.1, read on the forward strand.
CCAAAGAAATGCGTATGAACTTGCGATTTATGCTTTCGGCGATGGAGCGACCCAGGCTTGTCTTCCCCACGCCCGGTGGTCCCACGAGGCAAAGGAGGGATCCCTGGGGCTTGCGGGTCAACTTGTAGACGGAGAGAAATTCGATGATGCGGTCCTTGACCTTCTCCAGCCCGTAGTGGTCGGCATCGAGCTTGGCCCTCACCCTCTTGGTATTGAGGCGATCACGCGTCCGTTTCTTCCAGGGTAACGACAACAAGGTATCCAGGTAGTTGCGAACAACCGTCGCTTCGGGGGACATGGCCGGCATCCGAGCCAGGCGATTCACCTCGCGCTGAGCCACCTCCCTGGCCTCGGCCGACAGGTCGCTCTCGTCCAGACGAGTAGCGTACTCATCCACCTCGGTGTCCTCGTCGTAAGAGAAATCCAATTCCTTGCGGATGGCGCGCAGCTGCTCGTTCAGGTAGAACTCGCGCTGGTTTTTCTGGACCTGGTTCTGTACCTCGGAGTCGATACGCTGCTCGATCTCC
>CBDURX010000192.1:0-5190 GCA_965369485.1 uncultured bacterium
CATCGAGCACCGTACCACCGCGGAAGATTGTGAAAGGGCGCTCATTGTCCACCGGCCGGCCGGGCATCTTCGTGTAGACGCGCACGATTCCCAGGCCCTGGAACAGCAGTGGTCCGATGCGGTCAAGCCCCTCGCCGGTCTCAGTCGAGAGAGAGATGGCCGGGTAATGGACGCCGACCAGATCCTCGAGTATCTCGATCTCGCCCGGATCAAAGCCGACGTCGCTCTTGCTGGCGACGAGCAGGGTAGGGAGGTAGACCCGAAAGGGATCGTCCAGTTCAGCGGAGTCATCCTCCACGGAATCGGTCTCTGAAGCGCCATCCTCCTCTGAGCCTTCCCTCTTGGTGCGTCCCTCCGCTGCGCCCACAGCCTCGCGACAGTCGTCCTCAGGAGTCTCGGCGGGGTCGAGGAGACCCTGCCCGAGCCTGCCATCCCAGTCCTCCACGAGGCTGATGCGTTTCTCATCGAGACGTTCCCAGATGGCGGCGACATTCTCAACGCAACCAGGCTCGCTCAGGTCGACCACGAGAAGGGCGGCGTGGGCGAGCTGCAGAGCGTTGGGCATCCAGGCCTCCATGTACGAGGCCGAAATGGGGGGCAGGTCCACGAGCTGAAACTGGATGTCATGGTAGGGGAACATCCCTGGTTGCGGCACCTGGGTGGTGTGGGGGTAGGGGCCGATCTCGGCGTGAGAGCCGGTGAGCCGGTCGTGCAGGCTCGACTTGCCGGAGTTGGGAGGGCCGACGAGCACCACCTGTGCCGCTCCTTCCGGGCGTACTGTGTGCGCCGGTCCCGTGCGCGCCCCGCCCTTCCGGGGGCCGGCCAGCTCCTCGGTCAGCTCCTTGATGCGGGTCTTGATTACGGCCTGGAGATGCTCGGTTCCCTTGTGCTTCGGTATGGTCTGCAACATCTCCTTGAGGCAGGAGAGGCGTTCGGCCGGGTCCCTGGCCTTCCGGTAGGCGGTTTCCGCTTTCTTGTACTCGGGGGAAACGTTGGTCGGCATGGACATGCTCCTCCGGGCCAAACGACCGGGTTCGGGGCGCAACCGGGCCGGGAGAATCCTACCATATTCCGGGCTAAATTTGAGATTTGTCAGAACACGAGACTGACGCCTGGCATTAGAGTCGCGCCTGGCACTCCGGGCAATAGTGGCTGGACCGTCCGCCAACCGTCAACCGCGCGATCTCCGTTCCGCAGTTGCGACATGACTCGCCGGTACGCTGGTAAACCCGCAGCTTGCGGCGGAAGTTGCCCGGCTTGCCGTGGAAATTCGTGAAGTTCAGGAAGGTGGTGCCGCCGTGGCGGATGGCCAGACGCAGGACGGACTTGGCACACCGGAACAGGCTCTTCAGCTCTTCCCGGCTCAACTCCGCGGGCGGTGTCACAGGGTGGATGCCCGCGCGGAACAGGGCCTCGTCCGCGTAGATGTTCCCCAGCCCCGCGGCAATTCCCTGGTCCAGCAGCAGCGCCTTGATGGGCGCGCGCCGCTCGGCGATGCGGGTGTGCCAGGCGGGGAAGGACACCTCAAGCATGTCCGGCCCGATGTGGTCGAGGGCCGCCGGTTTAAGCCCGTCCTCCACCAGGGTGAAGCGGCCGAACTTGCGGATGTCGCGGTAGTGCACCGGCAGCCCCTCGAAGTCGAGGATCAGGTGCACGTGCTTGTCGGGGCGGTAATCGTCCAGGATGAAGATCTGTCCGGTCATGCGCAGGTGGATCATGAGATGGGAGACAGTGGCGGCGGTGTCATCCTCTGCCCGGAAGGTCAGCAACAGGTACTTCCCGTGGCGGTGTACCCTCTGCAGCCGCTTGCCCAGCAAGGCTCGCCGCGTCTGGTGCGTGGACTGGGAAAGAACTCCTGGGAAGCGGGCCTGCAACCGTGTCAGGCAACGTCCCTGCAGATTCGAGCGCAGGGCCTGAGCTATATTCTCGACTTCGGGTAACTCGGGCATGGCATCGGATGGTAGGGTAGCGAAGCGGTGTGGCCGTAGCCGACCCGGTTCAGAACCCTCGGCTCTGCTTGATCATGTTGTAAGCCTCGTTGATGGCTTGCAACTTCTCGTTGGCGAATTGCATGAAATCTTCGGGTAGTCCCTTGGCCATCAACTTATCTGGGTGATACTCGCGGGCCAGGCGGCGATAACTCTTCTTGATCTCCGCGTTGCTGGCCGCCGGCGAGACCTCGAGCACACCGTAGGCGGCGGACAGGTTGCCGCGGCTGAACAGCGCCTTGCACTCCTCGTACTCCCGGCGTCCGAGGCCGAGGTCCGTGGCGATGGACCGGATGAACGCCTCCTCGGCAGGGGCGAGCCGGCCGTCGGCCCAGGCGATCTTCAACAACAGGGTGACCAGGTCGCGCAGGCGATTTCGTTGTCCGGCCATGATGGAGCGCAGCTGGCGGGCGAACTCTCGGGCGGGCACATTTGAGTCCCGGGCCTGGTTGAAGATCCGTGCGGCCACCTTCCGCTCGCTGGCTGGCATCCTCAGGTCCTGGCGCAGGAAGTTGTCGAAGGCAGCGATTTCCTGCTTCGTGATCTGTCCGTCGGTCTTGGCCACCTTGGCGGCCAGGCTGATCAGGGCCACCATGAAGGCGGAGTGGACCGTGCCCTGGGCGGTTTGCCGGGCCGAGTTCGAGCCGTAACCGTAGGCTGCACCAGCCTGGGGTTGCGAACTGAGGTGAGCGCCACAGAAGGGGCAAGCCAGGTCCTCGTCGGGCAGGAAGGTGACCGTTTTGCGACAGGAGGGGCAGCGGCCGATGAGTCGTTGCTGGTGTCCCGTGTCAAGGACGTTGAGCCGGGGATCCTTGACCTGAGCGCCCAGGACTCCTCCGATCATGGCTCCGATGGGCCCTCCCACCAATAACCCCAGGCTTCCCCCCACCAGCGCACCCAAGAGTCCCATGTAACGTCTCCTCACCGCTGCAAATGGGCCGCAATAACGTCCTCGGTGTAGTCAGGTCGGACTGCCGCCGCTGTGGCAAGATAAGATAGGTTCATTCGCGCCCGTGGTAAACCGTTACCCCGGCCGGGCGCCTTTTATTGACACCCAACGCATTCTGGTGTACCTAGTGCTCTGTCAAACCCAAAATGACGGGTCAGCGGGCCCACAAGCGGCCATCTGCCGCGTTGCACTCGCTTGATTTAGCTACGGCTAGTCCTGCGCTCGCGCGCCTTGCATCTGACCACTCGTGAACCCGCCTCACCCGTCATTTCTGGGTTTACGGAACACTAGTGTTCCGTCAATCGCTCGCCTGTAGCCCTGCAGCCCGAGAATACCACCCTAGAACTTGAGGGAGTTGCGCAATGGATGTGTCCACAGCCATAACTAACCGTCGCGCGGTCAAGCACTTCGATCCCGACCACAAGATGACCGCAGCAGAAATAGAAAAGCTGATGTCCCTGGTGATCCAGGCCCCCACCGCCTTCAACATCCAGAACTGGCGTTTCGTGCTGGTGCAGGATCCGGAGTTGCGCCGGCAGCTGCGCGAGGTCTCGTTCGGTCAAGAGCAGGTGACGGATGCCTCACTCTTGATCATCCTCTGTGCCGATCTGAAGGCCTGGGATCAGGAACCCGAACGCTACTGGCGCAATACGCCGCCCGAGGTGAGGGATAGTCTCGTGGGGATGATCCACGGGTATTACTCAGGTAGGGAACGTGTCCAGATGGACGAAGCCATGCGTTCCTGCGGCATGGCGGCCATGACCATCATGCTGGCGGCGGCGGAGATGAGCTACGAGACTTGCCCCATGGACGGCTTCGACTTCGAAGCGGTGGGCAAGCTGATCGGCCTGCCGGAGGACCATGTCATCGCCATGTACGTGGCCGTCGGCAAGCAGACCGAGGAGCCGCACCCCCGTGGCGGACAATTGCCGATGGACGAGGTCGTCCTCGAGAACAGATTTTCTTAACCCTGACTTATATCCGGGTTAGGGTTCAAGCCCGGCAGACCAGCGCCGAAAACGGTTGAAAAGGGATATGTTCCCCGTCCGTTCGCCACAGCGGGCCTTCCAGCCAGAGGTGTTCCTCATGAGCGAGACGACTCTTGGCGCCGGTGCACTCAGCGTCATGTTCGGGCGAGACAAGGTGTTGCAGACCCGGCCGCTGGGCGCGGGTGTCGCCGTGATCATACAGGACCTGAAGTCGAAGACATCGGGCCTGGTGTGTGTGGTCCTGCCGAACTCTCATTTTGATCGGGAGCGTGCCAAGGAAGCACCGGGCATCTTCGCCGACACCGCGGTTCCAGCCTTACTGGACGCCTTCGCGGACAAGGGTATGATCCGCGAGCCCCACGAATACACAGTCAAGCTGGTGGGCGGCGCCAACGTCGCCGATCAGGGTGGCTCTTTCGACCTCGGCACGCGCAACGTGCAGGCGATCCAACAAGCACTGGAGCAGTGCAAGCTCAGGGTCGCGGCGGCGGAGGTCGGCGGCAGGCTCAGCCGCGCCGTGAGGATCCACGTGGAATCCGGGAAGGTGGAGATGATCTCACCCGGACGGGAGAACAGTTTCCTCTAGTGACGGAATACTAGACCAGGCCTCCCAGAAGGCGCCGTTCGGCACGGGTCCAGGAGGGGCAGGATGATCGATCCCAAAGAGCTGGTGGAGAAGGTTCGCAACATCAAGCCGCTGTCGGAGGCCACCCGGAAGCTCCTGGTGCTCATGGGGCAACCCAATCACCAGATCCGGGACCTGGTGCGCATCGTGGAAAACGAGCCCGCCCTGACGGCCAACGTCTTGCGCGTGGCCAACTCGGCCACCTTCGCCCTGAACCGGAAGCTGGCCACGCTGGCGGAGGCGGCCTCCTACCTCGGCTACATGCACATCGTCGGTATCGCCCTGGCCACCTCCGGCCGGGAGGTCTACAACGCCGAGCTGAAGGGATACGATGGCTCGCGTGGAGATCTGGGCCGACACTGCCTGTGGACCGCTCTGGCCGCCAAGGAGCTGGCCGGTCTGGCCGACGACGTCCACCAGGGAATCGCCTTCACTTCCGCTCTGCTGCACGACATCGGCAAGGTCGTGATCTCGGATTTCCTGCCCGATTACGCCGCGGAGATGGCGCAGCGCCTCGAGACTGCCGACGTCAGCGACTACCTGGCTGCCGAGCAGGAAGTCCTGGGCACGGACCACTGCGCCGTGGGTTGTCTTCTCGCCGAGCACTGGCAGCTACCCGACTCGTTGCAGATGGGTATC
>CBDURX010000193.1:0-5188 GCA_965369485.1 uncultured bacterium
TCAGCCCCATTGAATTTGAGGGAATGGCAAGATTGGCCGAAAGTGCTTAACCGGGTGTCCGTTTTTTCCGGGCAAGATCAATCTTGCTGAGCTTGGTCTTTCCGATGATACCGTCGTGGCAGTCCTGTCGGACCACGGTGAAGAGTTTCTCGATCACGGTCAACTCTCTCACGGCCACATACACCTGTACGAGGAAGTCATCCGTACTGCGGGCATCATCTTCGACCCCGCAAAGGACCTTTGCAAGAGAGTGAAGCGTCCCTTGAGTCACATTGCCGTAATGCCCACGCTCTTGAGATTGGCTGGAGTCGTGGAATTACCGCCGGTTTTGCAGCCCCTGGATTTTTCCTCGAGTTTGATCGGTACAGACTCGGATCACTCTGAGAGGACTGGACACGAAAGTGGATCGGAAGTAGGTGATCAATCCACTGCACCAATTTTTTGTGATAGCAAGTTCAAGGTCGCGGTGCGGTCGGGCCGCTGGAAATTAATCCAGCCCGTGCTCAATCCTCACTTGCCCCGTATTACCCGCTGGAAACTCTGGCTGAAAATGCTCTTGCTGAGGGAATTGGGCCGTGAATTGTACGACCTGCACTCTGATCCTGCCGAGCGCTGCAACCGGTACGGCCATAATCCCCAAACGAGAGCCATGGCTGCCTTGGTGCGCAATCACTTGCGCGCGATCGGGGGCGCGAATTTGAATGACGGCACCGGCCAGGATCTCGACGATGCGGAGCGAAAGCGCATCGAACAGGAGTTGAGGGATTTAGGGTACATGTGATGGATCCATACCGGTCTCTTTCTTCGCCTTGGTTTCCGGGTAGAGCTCTTCCCACCAGGCCGGACGCTCCTTGAGCCACTTGGCGAAGAACGCCATGATGGTGTCGTTCCAGACGATTCGCTGGTCGCGGTCCAGGATCCAGTGGTTCTGACCTTCGATGCGCACGAACTCCACCTCGCGGCCGAGCAGTTTCAGCGCCGTGAATAGGGATATGCTCTCGCCGACGGGAACGTTGGTATCCGCGGAACCATGTACGAGCAACAACGGTGTGTGGATCTTGTCCGCCGAAAACAGCGGGCTCTGGTTCACGTACAACTCCTGGTGGGACCAGGGGAAACTGTGGGCCAGAGCGCGGGCACCGTAGGCATAACCCCAGAATCCCGCACCCCAGTAGCTGGTGATGTTCGAGATACCGGCGTGACTGACGGCGGCGCTGTAGATGTCGGTCTGGGTGACGAGGTACATGGTCAAAAAACCGCCGTAGGAGGCGCCGATGCATCCGACCCGTTCGGGATCGGCGGCGGTATGGGCGGCCAGGAAGGCCGTGGTCCCCGCGATGACCTCTCCGGCTGTGCGGTGGCCCCAGTCGTTCACGTGCCGGGCGGCGAACTCCTGTCCGTAACCGGTGGCTCCGCTTGGTTCCGGCACGTAGACGAAGTAGTCCTGCCCGGCCCAGATGTTCTTGGGGTATCGCCCGCCGTAATCTCGGGTGACCGGAGAGGTGCCACCGTAGTAGTAGACGATGACCGGGTACTTCCGTGCCGGATTGTAGTTGCGGGGGTAGTAAACCCGACCGTCCAGTCTCTCACCGCCCGGCAGAACGCAGCTCCACGGGTCCACTTTCCCGCATGTGACGTCGCGGTAGGTTTTGGCACCGGGATCGTCCAGCAGACGCCAGCTACCCTTCTTCAGATCGATGGCGGTAAGGTGGTTGGGCGTGCTGACGCTGGTGCCGTAGGCCACGGCGATCTTGGCGTCCCTGGCCAGGTCGAAGCCCGAAGTGACGTCGCACCCGGTGTCCAGCTGCTTCCAGTTCTCCCGTCGAGGGTCGTATGTGTAGAGACGGCGGTACTGGGTGTCAGTGCACAGGGCGTAGATGCGGCCATCGGCCAGGGACCACCAGATACTGTTGATGTCCGGGTCGAGGTCGCGACTCACCGCCCGCGGCTGGCGACTCTTCAGATCGAAGAGGTACAGCTGTCCGCCGTAGTCGTTGGGTTGCACGCCTTCGGGCAAAGTCAGGCCCAGGTCGTCGAAAGCCGAAGGCGAACCTTGCAGCGCGATCACGCCACGGTCCGGGCCGTAGGCGGCCGCGTTGATCCAGCGATCGTTCAGGATCAGTTCCGCCTCCAGACTGGCCAGGTCCAGTTCCCACAGCTCGGTTGTACTGTACGGCCGCCTGGTCAGGTCCGGTTCGCTGCGGAAGAAAAGCAATCGCTTGCTGTCGGGGGAGATGCTCCAGCCGGTGGCGCTGAGCGGACCGGCGGTCAAGCGACGCGTCGCCCCGCCGGGTAAGGTTGCCTGGACCAGGTAGCTCCGGTTCCGCCACCACGGCTGCCGGTCGGCTGGGTTCTCCACTCGCTTGACCTTCCGATCGTCCGGTTCGACTTCGATGGTGAAGGAGTAGATCAGGAAGGTACCGTCCGGCGCCCACTGGTAGCTGCCTAGCTTTTCCACGCCGCGTACCAGGATGGTGGTGACTCCGCTGGCCAGGTCAAAGAGCCAGATAGTGGACTTCTCGTCTTTGGTGGTGGTGTAGGAAAGACGCTGTTCGTTCGGCGCCCAGCTCAGGTGGCTGATGCCGAGGTCCCCTCGCCAGGTGCGCTCCAAGCCGCCGTCCCGGGCGCGACGGATCTCCACCCAGCTGTCCTGCTCGGCATCGGCGCCGTAATCGCTCAGCGTTACGGCCACTAGCTTGCCGTCGGGGGAGAGGTCCAGGCTCCGGATGCGCGGTGCGTCCAATATGTCGTGGATGATTACCGCGCGGAGGGGGTCACTGGTCACCGTCAGCGCTTCCGCCTCCGTTTCCTCGTTGCGGCTGACCTGGCCCGCCAGACTCCACACACTCTCCTCTTCCGGATCGAACACGGTGTGAACCAGCAGCAAGTGCTTGCCGATGGCCATCTTCAGTTCGCCGTGGTGGCGCGGTGGTGGCGCCGTGTTCGTCGCTGCATCCTCTGCACGAATCTTTCCTGCTGCGTCATTCTCCTGGTCGCTCTTCGCTGCGCCCTCACCTTCTTTGTCGCCTGACACGTCGTCCGCATCTTCGTCATCCTTCGTGGCGAGAGAGATCTCTTCCCCGTCCAGGTAGGCTTTGACCGGGTGCGAAGTCGCGAGCTCGAGCTGCAGAGACATCCAGCGATCCACCTCGAGGTAGACGGCGAGGTAGGTCTCGGCTGGGCTCTCGTCGGTCGCGGTCAATGTCAGACTGCCGTCGTCTGTGGCGGTTTCGCGCCAGGTCGACGTCTGACCGGTGGACAAGGGTAGAATGTCACCGGCGCGGGGGCGCACGACGCGCGGTTCGAGGGAGCTGTGCGCGAGTAAATCCTCGACATTGTAGCCCTTTTCCTCCGTGTCGCCGAAGGCAGGGAGGGGAACGGGTGTGGGTCCCAGCTGGAGCCAGGTGACGATAGGGGTGGGTGACGGCTGATCCGCATCCTCGCCTAAGTCGGCTGCCAGACCGGGACTCGTGATGATCAGGGCCGCGGGTAACAGGAGGCAGAGGATGAAGAGGCGGACCGGATCGAATGGAAAGGCGCAGGATGACTTGTTCATGGGCAACTCCGCGGCGTGGCGGTGGTGTGTCGCAGGGCTCGGCTCGCAGGGACCGGCTTGCAGGGCTCGGCTTAGTGAACAACACAGACTACATGATTGATTTCCCGAACGACAAGCCTCATCCTTGGCCGACCATGACGATCACGCGACGGCTCAAGAAGTGGGGCCTATTTCTGCGACGTCTTCAGCGGGAAATGGGCTACGACGACTGCATGGGTATGGCGGCTCAGATCGCCTACTTCGCTACACTCAGCCTATTTCCCTTCTTGATCTTCCTGCTTGGCCTGATCAGCTACCTGCCCGTGGAGGGTGACCTCGCCGGCCAGGCCCTGCGGGCGCTGGAGGACCAGCTGCCCGCGGAGTCGTTCGAGCTACTCAGCAATTACGTAGAGAGTTGGGTCACGAGCCTGCTGAAGACGCCTCGCCGGGAACTGGTTCTCCTCGGCCTGCTGACCTCGCTGTGGAGCGCGTCCATGGCTGTGGGGGCGTTGATCACCACGATCAACCGCGCCTACAACCTGCGCCCACGCCGGTCCATCGCGCACCAGAAGATCCTGGCCATAGCCCTGACCCTGGTGCTGACGGCCATCTGGCTGCTGTCCATGATCTTGGTGCTGTTCGGGCCCACCGCCACCCACGCCATGTTCCGCTTCCTCGGTCTGGCCGGTGACGCTCAGAATCTGTGGACGACCATGCGGTTGCCGTTGGCTTTTGGGCTGAACCTGCTGACGTTGGCCATTCTTTACTACTATGCGCCGGAAGCGCGGCAGAAGTTCCAGTGGATCCTGCCCGGGGCTGTCACGTCCACCATCCTCTGGTTGGGGGCCTCGTCATTGTTCCGTCTCTTCGTGCGGGACTTCGGCACATACAACAAGCTCTACGGCTCCCTGGCGGCCATAATCATCTTGATGGTCTGGCTCTGGATTTCCGGCTTGATCTTCCTGCTCGGCGCCGAGATCAACGCCCTGATGAAACGCATGGAACACGAACATGGGCACCACCGGGTTCGTCCCCTGCTCTGAGCGCCGGCGGTGCGACGGCATAGCGTGTACGGAGCAATGCCATGACAATGGTCAAGTCCCTCTGGAGTGGCGGTCTCCGCTTCGTTTGCGAGACCGGGTCCGGACACGCGGTGGTCACCGACGCGTCCAGGGCAGTGGGTGGTGCGGATACCGCACCTACCCCCGTGGAGCTGGTGCTGTGTGGTCTGGCCAACTGTGCCGGCGTCGACGTGGCCAGTATCCTGGTCAAGATGAAGGTGGAGTTGACGGACCTGGAGGTAATCGCCGAGGCCGACCGGGCCGATGATCACCCCCGAGTTTTCACGCACATCCGGCTCAAGTTCGTCGCGCGGGGGGAAGTGCCCGAAAAAAAGTTGAAGAAAGCCATCGAACTTTCGATCAAGAAATACTGTTCGGTCGGGGCCATGCTGGCCGACAGAGCAGAGATATCCCATGAATACGAGATCCTGCCCGGTCGATCCACTGCCACCTGATCACGTACCAAATCCTTACATTGTGCCTCGGGAATTGCATCTGTGTAATGTGTTTCGGTGTAGCGTCTTTGGACTCACAGATCCGTTTCGAGGGCGTCTGCAGGGGCCCGAGAGCCACGGATGGCGGAGGGCCCCGG
>CBDURX010000194.1:0-5167 GCA_965369485.1 uncultured bacterium
GGCGGTCGGCGATGACGGTCAAAGCCTTGTGGGCATGGCCGCACTCGCCCAAGACGATCTTCTTGACGCCCAGCTTCTTGGCTATCTGGACGTGCTTCAAGGCCACGCGGGCGAACATGGCGTCATCGTACCACAGTCCGTAGTTGATGGAGTCGTAGCCGGCGATCTCGCTGGAGAGGGTCCAGCTGACGCCGGCCGCCTCGAGGATGACCGCCGTGGCGCCGGGGTTCTCGGGCCAGGCCATGAACTCGCCGGCGTTGTGCATGATCAGGATGTCGGCACCGGCCTTGTCCCAGTGACTCTCGATTTTGAAGCCGACCTTCTCGGTCATCTCCTCGTCGATGAACTCCACGTTGTCCTTCACCACGATGGCATTCATGCCGGTGGACGAGCCCACGTCCAGCTGCTTAACCGAGCCGTCCTGGTGAATTTCCTTGGCCGCTATGCCGAACTCCTGGCTGAAAAGTTTGCGGATCTCACGGCTGATCAGGCCGTTGTCCACCCCCACGGGACAGGTCTGAGCACAGCGCCGGCAAAGGGTGCAGCGGTACGACAGCTCGGCGAGGCGGGCAATGGCCGTCCAGTTGAGGTCGATGTCGTGGCCTGCCAGTTTCTTCAGCACCTTGGGGCCGTGCTTGATGTGGGCGTTGATGATCTTGCGCAGGACCTCGGCCCGGTAGGTCGGGCGGTAGATCTCGTTGTGGCCGGTAGCCTCGTAGATCGGACAGGAGTCGACGCACGACTGGCACTTGGCGCAGTGCTCCAGCGACAGCATCAGCGGCTGCAGGAAGACCCAGTTGTCTTCCTTGGAGCACAGCTTCTTCAGGCCGGCGAGGAACTTCTCGACCAGCGCCTTTTCTTCGGCTTCCGTTTCAGGCTTGGGTAGGCCCACGGCGATGGTGTCGTCGAGCATGATGTAATTCTCGCGCGCCTGCTCCGTGATCTCTTTCCATGGCTCGTTGAAGTCGTCGTAAGGGGGAGGCAGCTGCATGAGGTCTGTCAGCTCGACGTGGGTCAGCTGGTCGAACTCGCTGCCGATGTCCTCCGGCATGGGGCTTTTACAGTAGTTGCAGGCCATCACTCCACCTCCTGGTCCATGACCACTTCGGCCCAGGTCTTGTGCTTACCTTTCTTGATGTGGGGAGCCGACCAGCTGATCGGGTACTTGAGGCACTCCATCAGGCGCGGGTCGGTGGGGTCACCGGGCCGGCGCGGGTGGTCGTCCCAGCGGACGCTGTGATAGGTGAAGAACTTCATGTACATGTGCGACATGAAGGTGAAGGGCAGGTAGGCCACGAAGACGGCGAACATCACCAGTTCGGCCGCGACCAGGCCCGGTACAAGGGAGGCCGTGGTGTCGAAGGTCAGCAAGCTAGCCACTGCGTGACGCAACTGGGAGGCGTCGGGGTCCACCGTGGCGCGTGCGGCGATGCCCACGCCGAATATCGCCAGCATGTACAGCAGGTTCAGGATGGCCACGGGAGGGGTGTACCCCTTCAGCTTGCGGTCGAACAGACGGCGCAGCAAGATGCCGAAGGTGCCGATCGCCGCGGTGATCAAACCGACCCAGGCCGCCGGGGCGGTCAGGCTGTGCCAGAGCCGCCAGAATCCAGGACCATCGGCCAGCGCGGAACCCAGGATTGCTTCAGCAATCCCGCCGATGACGAGCAACCCCGCCAGGATGATCACGAGATAGAGGCCGAGGTGCAACGGTAGCGACCAGATCCAGAGCGGCTTGTTGCTCTCCCAGACACCCTTCATGAGGAAGATCTCTTCTCCCATGGCGATCAGTTCGGAGACCTTGGAGTTGGGGATCGGCTTGGTCCACCAGTCGACATCCTCCAGGAAGGAACCACCGTGGGCCGCTTTCCCTTTCTCGTGGGGGATGGGATAAAGCTCCCACCGCACATGCATTGGCATCCGTGCGTAGCGGATCATCTTCGCCGCTGCGCCGATGAGAAAGAGCAGGGCTCCCACCCAGACCAGGAGACTAAGAACGAGCATAAGTACCTCACAACGTGATGAGTACGAATCAGGAGAACGATTGTGAAGTTTTTGTCAGGTCGAACGATAAATAACACCATAGAAGAAGTCCAGGTTTTTCGGTGTGTTTTAGTCTTTTTAGTCATAGTAACATGCTAGGAGATACGGCATAATCTGCTGATATTTATATAGATATGAGGGTGTGACTCGTCGTAATTATGCAGTTGAACCAGAAAATTTATGAGGAATGGACGGTTTCAGTCTGAGGAGTGTTCTTGACAAGACCATTGCAATTATTTGCTAATGGGAATCATTTTCTCTATCGCGCCAAGTTGCTAACTATAATAGCGGTCAATTTTTTACTGTCATTTTGAGAGGTGTGACCGGGGGAGACACCCTTCCGTTTTTTATTTGACAGGCGGTGCCGCCTTGCCTACGTTTCCCTCCTCTGAAAGGAATCTAGGAGTTAGCGCGTGAAACGCTCATCTCTTTTCCCAGAAAGGATATAAAAGTGGCCCAGCTTATTCGACCTCATGGTAGCGACACTTTGGTGACGCTACTGCTCGCAGGAAACGAGCTCAAGAAGGAACTCGAGAGGGCGGAGACACTCCCCAAGTGGAAGATGTCCAGCCGCGAGACAGGTGATGTCATCATGCTCGGCATAGGTGGCTTCACCCCCCTGACCGGTTTCATGGGCAAGAGCGACTGGGAAGGCGTCTGCAAGGACATGATGATGTCCAACGGAGTCTTCTGGCCGATTCCCGTGACCCTGTCGGTGGATAAGGAGTTCGCGAACTCTCTGCAGGAAGGGGCCGAGATCACCCTTCTGAGTGGCGACACGGACGAGATCATGGCGACCATGAAGGTCCAGGAGAAATACACCATCGACAAGGAACTCGAGTGCAAGAACGTCTACGCCACCACCGACATGGAGCACCCGGGCGTCAAGATGGTGATGAACCAGAAGGCCGTGAACATTGCCGGGCCCGTCAAGGTCCTCAGCGAGAGTTTCTACCCCGTGGAGTTCGCCGGCCTGTACCAGCGTCCCGCCGAGAGCCGCAAGGTGTTCGAGGAGCGCGGTTGGACGACCATCGCCGCCCTGCAGCTGCGTAACCCCATGCACCGCAGCCACGAGTACCTGGCCAAGATAGCGCTGGAGGTCAGCGATGGCCTCTACATCCACCAGCTGGTCGGGAAGCTGAAGGCGGGTGACATTCCGGCTGAGGTGCGCGTGGACTGCATCAATACACTCGTAGAGCAATACTTCGTCAAGGAGCGAGTTCTGACCGGCGGTTATCCCTTGGACATGCGCTACGCCGGCCCGCGCGAGGGTCTCTTGCACGGCGTGTTCCGCCAGAACTTCGGCTGCAGTCACATGATCATCGGCCGTGACCATGCCGGCGTGGGCGACTACTACGGTGCCTTCGATGCCCAGGACATCTGGTTCGAGATCCCCGATAACGCCTTGGAGATCAAGATGCTCCCCATCGACTGGACCTTCTGGTGCTACAAGTGCGGCGGCATGGCCTCCATGAAGACCTGCCCCCACGGCAAGGAAGACCGCCTGTTTCTCAGTGGGACAGCCTTGCGCAAGTCCCTGTCCGAGGATGGAGACATCCCGGCCGAATTCAGCCGGGCGGAAGTGTTGGCGATCCTGCGTAACTACTACAGTTCGATCAAGGAAGAGGACAAGGTCGAGATCAAGATGCACCGGGCCGCGACCGGTGAGGAAAAGAAGAAGTAAAGGAGGCGATTCGCAACGGCACTGCCGTTTTTTTCGTTCAGCTGAACGCCGCAAGGCATAAACATTCCAACAAGGAGGGCGCTGGATGCCCAGCTATGTGATTCCCGATAAGTGTGACGGGTGCAAAGCGCTGGACAAAACCGCCTGCCAGCACATTTGCCCCAATGACCTGATGGTCCTGGACAAGGAGTCCATGAAGGCCTGGAACATGGAGCCCGAGTTGTGCTGGGAATGCTACAACTGCGTGAAGATCTGTCCGACCCAAGCCGTCGAGGTTCGCGGTTACGCCGACTTCGTACCCATGGGTGCCAGCGTCACGCCGTTGCGTAGCACAGACTCAATCATGTGGACCGTCAAGTTCCGCAACGGCATGCTCAAGCGTTTCAAGTTCCCCATCAGGACCACACCCGAGGGTGCTGCCGTCCCCGACGGCGGCTGGGAGACCACGGGCAGCGATCTGAAATCCCCCGTACTGTTCACCGAACCCGCGTCCCTGGGTATGGACGCAGTTCCAACCAAATAAGGAGGTGGTGACTTATGGCAGCATACGACAAGTTCGAAACCGTTGAAGTCTCCACCGACTTGCTGATCGTCGGTGGTGGCATGGCAGCCTGCGGGGCCGCAGTCGAGGCGGCTCACTGGGCCAAGGCCAACAATCTGAAAGTCGCGTTGGTCGACAAGGCCGCCATGGACCGTTCCGGTGCCGTGGCCATGGGCCTCTCGGCCATCAACCAGTACGTGGGTTTGAAGGACGGCCAGAACACCCTGAAGGACTACGTGGACTACGTCCGCAACGACCTGATGGGCGTCACCCGCGAGGACCTGGTGGCCGATATCGCCCGTCACGTGGATGGTAGTGTGCACCTGTTCGAGAAGTGGGGCCTGCCCATCTGGAAGGATGAGAAGGGCGCTTACGTGCACGAGGGTCGCTGGCAGCTGATGATCAACGGTGAATCCTACAAGGTCATCGTGGCAGAAGCCGCCAAGAACGCCATGGGCATCGACAATATCTACGAGCGCGTCTTCATCGTCGATCCGCTCATGGATGGCAACAAGTGCGTCGGGGCGGTCGGCTTCAGCGTCCGCGACGAGAAGTTCTATGTCTTCAAGGCCAAGGCTGTTCTTGTCGCCATGGGTGGTGCGGTGCACGTGTTCAAGCCGCGCAGCTCGGGCGAGGGTCTCGGCCGCGCCTGGTACCCACCCTGGAACTCCGGCTCCAGCGCCTACTTCACCATGAAGGCCGGCGCCGAGATGACCTGCCAGGAGGTCCGTTTCATCCCCGTGCGCTTCAAGGACGCCTATGGACCGGTCGGCGCCTGGTTCCTGCTCTTCAAGAGCCGCGCCACCAACTCAGAGGGCGGCGAGTACATGAAGGAGCGCCGTGACGAGCTGGAGAAGTGGGGGCCGTACGGCAAGGTCAAGCCGATTCCCGCGAATTTG
>CBDURX010000195.1:0-5162 GCA_965369485.1 uncultured bacterium
CCCGGGCCAGTCGGGTGATGGCGTCGAGTCGGTTGTTCAGGTCTTCACGTTGCTTGTTCAACCGCTTGATCTTGGCGATCTCCGGCGCCAGTCGACGCGATTCCAGCTCTTCCTCGGCGATGATCCTCTCGAGGTCGGCGATCTTGCGATTCTGATAGACGGAGACAGCCGCCATGGCTAGGAAAACGACCAGCACCAAGACCAGTGGCGCCAGATTCCCGAGCTGAGGCAAGTGGATGGTTCTCTGCGCCGACATCTCCTCCCGCGGCAGGAGGTTGATCCTGATCATGATTCCACCACCTTTCTCAGAGCCAGCCCAACGCTCACGGTCAGCATGGGGCTCATTTCAGCCGGGTCAGCTTCACCGAACAGGTCCGGATCGAAATCCAGGGCCGCCAGTGGGTCCGCGACTTCCGCCGCTACGTCATAACAACCGGCCAGGTAGTCGGTCAGGCCGGGCAGCTTGGCCCCGCCCCCGCTCAGGACGATGCGGTCTATACCATCCGCCTCACCGGAAGTCTTCAGGTAGGAGAGGGACGGTTCCAGACCCTGGTAGATGTCTGACCCCACGTTGCGCACGATCTCCTGCACGAGTTCCTCGTCCACCTCCTCCAGGTGCCCCTGCGCCACGCTCTGGGCCGTCTCGTAAGTCAGCCCGAGCTGTTTCTGGAACTCCTCGATGAAGTGGGTGGTCCCCACGGGCAAGTCGCGGGTGAAGTAGGGAATCCCGTCGCGCACGATGTGCACGCTGGTCACACCGCCGCCTACGTCCAGCAGGGCCACGAACTCGCCCGAGCTCTCGTCGTCGAGCGGCTCCTCTCCGCTCCCGTCGTCGATCAGTTCGGGGGACAGCAATTCCTCGGCCGGAACCTCTTCCGCCTCATGCAAAACCTTCCTGGCATACTCGTAGGCGTTCTGGTTGGCGAAGGACGCCACGTCGATGATGGCGGGCTGGAAGCCGGCGTCGCGGATCAACTCGGCGTGGTTGAGGATCATGTCCTTCTTGGCCGCAACCAGCAGCATCTCCATCTGACTGGCGCCGATGTCCTCCCGGAGGATCTCGAAGTCCAGGGTGATATCATCGATATCGAAAGGTACGTGCTGCTCGGCCTCCCAGTAGATGGCCTCGCGTGCGTCGTCGTAGCTCATCTTGTCCATGACGATCTTCTTGACGATCACCGCACGTCCGGACACGGCGCTGGCCACAGGTTCGTCGGGAAGCTGTGCTTGTTTTGCACATTCGGTGATGGCCTGGATCACCAACTCACGGTCCATGATCTCGCCGTCCACGATGGCCTCGGGTGGCAAAGGCACCAGGCCGAAGTGAGTGATCCGGGGCCGCTCGGAATCGTTTTCCAGGCGCAGACACTTCACGACGTTCGAGCCTATATCCATGCCGATGAGCGTTTTCTGCTTGGGCTTCAGGAATCCGAACATGTCGAGCCTGCCTTGGTGTCGTGGGCCAATAAGCAGTCGAACTGCAACTTGCGGCTATCGCCTCGCAATTCCGGACTGAGGGCAACATGCATGCCAAGTAATGAATCGGCCGCTCTGGGCAGCCCTTGAGTCCAATTCGAGGGAATTGTGACCTTATTTAGGGCTGTGGTCCCGGGCACTCTTGCCCTTGGCACGCCGCCGTAAGTGCAATTTGGGGAATATTCTGCCCTCGGGAGGCAAGTCCGCACCGCCGGATCAGACCAGCAAGGAGAGATACCAGGCCACTGCCGCGTCGCCGACCAGCAGCGCCAGGGCGGCCGCGCCCGCCAGAAAGGTTCCGAACGGCAGCTTGCTCTGGCCACCCGGATTTCCGTGGTAACGGACCAGCACGTAGAAGGAGCCCAGCAAAGCCCCGCCGAACAGCACCAGGCCGACACCCAACACTCCCAGAAAAACCCCGACCAGCCCCATCAACATCACGTCGCCACCGCCCATGCCGACCTGGCCCCTCAGCAACTTGTAACCGTAGGCCAGAACCAGGACGACGGTCACACCCGCGGCACCGCCCAGGAGCGCTTGCCCCAGGCCCAACCCGTTCCACGGCGCGAGCAGCAGGCCGGCAACCATGCCGCTCACGGTCAAGGTGTGAGGAATGATCATGTGCTTCCAGTCGACACTCGCGATCACCAACAGGTCGACCAGGAAGACGAAGGCCGTCAGACCGGTCCAGCCGTAACCGAAACGCCAGACGGCCAGCAAGCCGATGCTGGCGCCCAGCAACTCTATTAGCGGGTACTGCCCGCTGATGGCGACGCCGCAGTGACGACAACGCCGTCGCAGCAGTAGCCAACTGACAATCGGGACGTTGTCGAACCAGGCCACCGTTTTGCGACAGGATGGGCAGAAGGAGCGGGGTGCCACGATGCTCAAGTCGCGTGGCAGGCGGAAAATGAGCACGTTGGCGAAGCTGCCCACACACGCACCCAGCACGGCGGCGACCACATAGGGCAATAGAAGCCACGTCCAGGCCACGGTTGGCGGTTCCATCACAGTCTGCCTCTCTGGCCCACGGTCCCAGATTCGCGTAGCTGCTGTGCACAGTCCTCGATCATACGGTCAGCCAGATCCCGCATGATCGGATTGTTGGTGGTCTCGCGAAGGTTGCGCCACAGGGCGAGGGAACCCTCGATGTTTCCGGCCCGCTTACGCGCGAAAGCTGCGAAACGGCGGGCAAAATCGGTGGCGTCGGGAGCCTCCGCAGCTATCTGGAACCAGAGTGCAGCCCGATCGAAATCTTGAGTGAGCACGTAGTAGGTGAACCCAATGTTGAACGGCAGGATCCAGCGGTCAGGGTTGGCCAGGATCCCCTTCTTGAGCAGACTCACGGCTGCGGGGATCTGGTTCTGATCCATGGATGCCACCAGGGAGCCGAAGTAGTAGGCCTCGACGAAGCGGGGATCGAGGTCGGTCACGGCGTCCACCAGCCCTGCGAAGTACCGCAGGTCGTGCTCGCCATTGCGGTAGCTTCCGTAGTACTGCACGGTCTGGAACCAGAGGTAGTCGGCCGCCACTTCCCGGAAGCCTACCGTAGCCTCCCGCAGGAACCGACCAGAGGGGTAGTACAGCTCTTCATCGTGGGCGGTATGATGCAGCGAGCCAGCCATGGCGCGCAGCAAACCCATGCTCGCCAGCAACAAGGCCACAGACAGCAGCAAGCCCGCTCCTAGATCCCTCCAGCCGTTCACAGTCTTCATCGCAGCTCCTTGCGGGCGAAGATGACACCGGCCAGCACCAGCAGCAGCGCACTGTAGGTGATGCCGTAGAGACTGGCCAGGCAGAGGTGGCCCACGGAAATGGGATCGCCGTGCACGACAGGACCGCGGACATTGAAGACCTCGAGGTTGGGCACGACGTAGTAAACACACTTGGCGATCGTGGCGTGTAGACGTCCCCCCATGACCTGCCCAAACGCCATGATCGACTCGCTGAGGTGTCCGACCACGAACAGGCAGAGAGTGAACACAGCGGCGAGCGCCGGGGAGACGAAGGTTGAGAACAGCAGCACCGCCGCGTTGATCAGGGTCAGCTCCAAGAAGGTCAGGTAGAAAGCGGCCAGGTACCGCGGATGCAGGGTCACCTGGCTGATGAGCATGACCACCACGAACAACAGCGACATGAGCAGTAGCATGCTCGCCAGCGTCATGGTCAGACCGCCGAACTTGCCAAGCAAATACTGGCGGCGGGTGATCGGCTTGGTAAGGATCGTGGTGATGGTGTGCTTGTCCAGTTCCTTGCGCAGCATGTTGCTGCCCACCAGGACCACCACCAGCAGACCGAGCAACGTCATGGCGCCCAGGCCCACATCGGTGACTATCTTGCCCTGGGCCCCGAGGGTCAGAGGGGACAGCAGGGCGCTGCTGCCCACAAGGATCAGGCCGAACACGGCCACGATGTAGAAGATACGATCCCGGATCGTCTCCCGGAACGTGTTCAACGCCACGGCAGCACTGCGTCTCAGCATTGCTCCCTCCTCTCGGTTCCGCTTAATGCGGCCAGGAACAAATCTTCCAGACCGCTCCGGCGTGTCTGGACCGCCCGGACTTCGGCTCCCAGATCGCTGCACCAGGCCAGCAATCGTTGCAACCGTTCAACATCAGGCACCTCGATCACCGCTCCGGCCCGCCCGGAACGCTCCGCGACGTACCGGCAGTCGCGCAAGACCTCCTCGGCGATGGGGTCGTGCGGCAGTCGGGCGAGGGTGACCTCGAAATTTACCGGACCGGTGGGTTCGGCCATGTCGTGGATGATGTGCATATGGCCATGCTCGAGAACAGCCACGTGGTCCGCCAGTGCCTCCACGTCCGGCACGATGTGGGTCGACAGCAAGATCGTCGTCCCGTGCCGTTTCATCTCGCCCAGCAACTCCCTGACCTCACGCCGCCCCAGAGGGTCCAGACCCGACATTGGCTCGTCCAGGATCAGCAAGTCCGGCTGGTTCAGGATGGCCTGGGCGATACCGATGCGCTGCAACATCCCCTTGGAGTACTTGCGCAGCTTGATGCCGGCGTGGCGCTGCATGCGCACCTGGGCCAGTACTTCCTCAGAGCGCTGCTGTCTTGCGGAGGCCGTCATCCCGAAGAGACGGCCATAGAAATCCAGCAACTCCCAGCCGGTGAGGTGCTCGTGGAAGTAGGGGTTCTCCGGCAGGTAGCCGATACGAGAGCGGCAACGCCAGTCACGGTGGTCACTCCCGAAGATCTCGATGCTACCGGCATCGGGGTGTACCAGATCCAGGATACATTTCATGGTGGTGGTCTTGCCGGCACCGTTGTGCCCCAGCAGAGCAAACACGCTACCGTGGGGGACCAGGAAGGAGACTCCCGCCAGCGCAGGGTTCCGCTGGCGCCAGAACCCGGTGCGGTAAGCCTTCTGCAGTCCCAGGACACGCAGAACGGGCGCGGCCACCTTGTCGGCGGCCTGCGGACGCATTTGGACCGCTTCTGCCACGTTCCTGGTCACGGTGTTAGGAACCATGAGTCCCCACCTCCCTTCTCCTGAAGATGTGTCGCCTCAATTGATTATCCGGTCCGCCGCCAGCGCTGTCCTGCCCGTGGCGGGACACCATCTCTCTATTCGACAGGGCGCCATGCAACTGAAATGCCAGATCGCTTGGTGTGAGAACCGCTTGCAGGAAACTGGATGGCGAGCCAGGCTCAGATGCCGGC
>CBDURX010000196.1:0-5160 GCA_965369485.1 uncultured bacterium
AGCGCCCAGCTCGGACGTGGATACCAGCACGGATCGAGTAGGCGGGCGCGAAGTTCGGATCGAGGGTGAGACAACGCTCAAGGTCGGCGAGGGCCTGTTGCATGTGTCCGGCGAACAGATTCGCCATGGCTCTCTCGTGGTTGTATGCGACCCGGTCTGGGTCTATCACGAGGAGGAGATCGAAACTTCGGATGGCCTCATCGAAGCGAGCCAACCTGACCAGCAGATTGGCTCGCAAACGGATTCCCGGCGCATGTTCTGGAAAGTCCTCGAGTACCGCATCGATAAGATTCATTGCTTCCTGGACTTGTCCTCGAGAGGCCAAATCACCGGCCTCTGCAACATGTGCATCAACAGCTCCGGTAAAATTACCGCTCTCGTTGCGAGCCATGGTCCGAACCTGCCAGACACGTGTCTTCCCTTGAAATTCAGGTTAACGACCACCGGTCGGGAAGGCCATTTCATCACAACGCCAGCAGCCCTGAGCCGCCAGGTCCTTGTCGGGGTTGATGTCCTTGTCGCAAAGCCACCCGTTGCCGTCCTTGTCCTTGAAGAACTTAAGCGGACGAGCCGGCTTGTGGGTGTCGGTGGTGGCCGTATCTCTGGTGTCCTCTGTCATGGTTCTCTCCTTGGTTGGAGTGTTTACTTATGCATCACCGCATCAGTTCATATCACTCTTCCATTAATCATTAATGGCAACCGGCATGCCATGGAGCTCAAGATAGTGAATAGATACCATTGTAGGCCGTAATCCGCAGATTTGGAGGATTTTGGTCAATGAGCAGGGGAACAGGATTCCTGTGTTTCGTAGCAGATTCGCTACCTTATGGAAGGTCTATAGGAGCGTTGTAGCAACGACTCAGCCAGTGGAAGTCGAGGAGCGTCGCCTGGACCGGGGCTTGGCTGGCCCAGGCTCATTTTTTCTGCGGTGCGAGCGGCCATCGATCTTAGGCAGGGCTATACCGAGCCTGCGGATCTTACGCAGAAGAGTAGTCTTGTGGATGCCGAGTTCCTTGGCTGTATCTTGGCGGCTCCAGCGGTTCTTTTCCAGGACACTCACCAGGAAATTTGATTCGAGTTCCGCCAAATTCTTGGCCCTGGAGTGAGTCGCAGCCAGCTCCTGGGAGAGAATGTGATCCGGCAAGTGGTCTACCTCGATGGTATTTCCGGGGCAAAGAACAAAAGCATGCTCGATGATATTTTCGAGTTCCCGAACGTTGCCCGGATAATTGTGATCCATGAGCAGATCGAGGACTTCGCGTGTAATACCTGTGACGGGTTTGCCGCGCAGCATGGATAGCTTCTCGAGAAACCGCTGCACAAGTTGTGGGATGTCACCCAAGCGGTCCCGTAAGGGCGGAATCTCGATGCGTAGAACGTTGATGCGGTAGTACAGATCCTGTCGAAACTCCCCTGCCTCGACCATATGCAGCAGATTGCGGTTAGTTGCGGTGACGATCCGCACATCGGCGGTTTGTGACTTGACGTCACCTAATCTCTCGAAGACATGATCCTGAAGAAAGCGTAAGAGTTTCACCTGCATGCTCAGAGGAAGATCGCCGATTTCGTCGAGGAAGAGGGTGCCTCCAGCGGCGGCCGTGATCCGGCCGATACGATCACGGTTCGCTCCTGTAAAAGCCCCGGCCTTGTAACCAAACAGCTCTGACTCGAGTAATGTTTCTGGCATGGCACCACAATTGACCGTGACGAAGGGGCCATCCCGCCGGTCACTGAGGTTGTGGATGGCCTTGGCCATCAAGTTCTTGCCTGTTCCCGTCTCACCGTAGACCAGAATACTGCTCTCACTGCGAGCAAGAGTGGGCAGGATTTCGAAAATGTGCTTGATTTGAGGATCGGATGTTACGAAGTCGTCGAAGGGGTGCGTCTTTTCTGTTTCCTCGAGTAGCTGTTTGACCTTGTTCAGGTTACGGAAGGTTGCCACGCCTCCGATGATACGCCCATCCTTCTCCTCGAGTACCGCAGTGGAAATGGTCACGGGTACTCGCCGATTCAGGGCGTCCTGGAAATGTACTGCCAGGTTCATGATCGGATTTCCGGTCTCCATGGTGTAGCGCAGCGCGCAGGCTCCCCGGCAGATGTTGGATTGCAGGACTTCGTGGCAGGGGCGTCCGAGTACCTCTTCGCGTGTGAAGCCGAGCGTCTCTTCGGCCGCCCTATTGAAGCAGGCGATCCTCCAGTCCTGATCTACGGCGAAAACACCGTCGGAAATACTGCTCAGGATGATTTCGAAACGTTCCTTTGAGAATTTGAAATCCAGGTTGTCCGTGCAGCCGGATTCGCCGGAATTCCGTGATCCCCTCCCCGCACCCCCTTTTATGAGTCCTGGTGCCAGTAGGCAATAACATAGCATATTTGCTACGATACGCGAGGAGCATCGGAGCCAAAACGCTACTTTGCTGGGGATGTACCTGCGGTGATGTGATATTCGGAATCGGTGCCACGTACCCTTCTCTATTAACCGAGGTCCTTGGCCCCCATACTCGCGACTCGTTGCCGTAGCAGTTCCGCTTCCTCGTGCCGGCCCAGGCTCTCGGCTGACCGAGCCAGCTCTGTCAGAGTAACGTTCGCCGTGCAACCCCAAAAGAAGGAGAAGTCGAATCCTTCTCGACTCTCCAGAAGGGTAAGAGCCTCGTCCAGGAACGCCCCGTCTTTCTCCGCACGAGCCAGACCAGCCAGTGCCTGGGTATAGAGGTGACCGCAACCCAGGGCCTGCCGCCTACCTTGCAGGTGTGCCAGGGCCTGCCGAAATGCAGCCTGCGCGGCGGCGGGATCGTCCCCATCTAGGCCCAGACGCCCGAGACCGCACAGGCAAAAGGCTCGGAAAGTGTCCCGGTAGACGAAGTCGGATCTCTCCACGTACTCCAGTCCGGTCAGGAACGCTTGCCGCGCTCCGGCAAAGTCGCCCTGGCGGCGCAGGCACTCGCCCAAGTACCCGGAGGCGCCCACAGTGGGAAATTCGACCGTTTTGTGCTCCAGCTTTACCACCTGCGAGAAGCACCACCGAGCCGTGTCCAAGTTCCCCATTTCCATGTGGATCCAACCCAGGCCCAGCCAGGACCAGCAGTGATCCGGATCGAGGTTGGCGGCTCGTTGGAAGAGCGGTAACGCTTTTTCCCACCGACAGCGTGCTGACAGGCCGCAGGCCGCCAGGTATGGTGCCATTTGGTGCGACTCATCCAGAGCCATGGCTTCGCAGGCCACTTCGTAAGACCGTTCCGACTTACCTTGCCGCATTAGGACGTAGGCCAGCCATATCCTGGCTTCGACGTTGGCAGGATCGACGCTGATCGCGCGTTGCGCGAAGTCCATCGCCAGTGCCAGATCGGACGGATCTGTGCGGAAGATGAAGCGGATCCCGTGGACACCCGTCAAACCCGCCAGAGCGGGGGCGTGTCGAGGATCCAGCTCGATCGCCCGCAAGTAGAGCTGGCGAGCTTGTGCGAGGCCGTCCTTGGTGGCCATGAACCAGAACTCCCGCCCCCGCGCGTAACACTCGTAGACCTCGAGGTCTCCAGTGTGCGGTGCGACGGCGGGCTGTGCCGGGGCAGTGCGTTGCAGGCTGGCGCACACGGCATCCGCCAGGCGGTCCTGGATGGCGAAAAGGTCCTCGAGCTGGCCGTCGATCTTCTCGGCCCTCACCACTCTACCCGTCGGAACCTCGATGAGCTGGACGGTCACTCGCACCGTCGTGGCACTCTTCTGGTGGCTGAGCGAGACGACCCAGCGGCATCCCAGGTGCTGCCCCAGTTCCAGGTCGTCCACGGTCGGTCCCGTAGCGGCGATCCCGGCTCTTGTCTTGACGACCTTCTCGCGAGCGATCAGCTCGATGCCGGTGACCTGGGCCAGATCGGTGGTGAGGCTCTCGGCTATGCCCTGGCCGATCCAGCCGTCATCCAGGTCGGCGGACATGTTCTTCGGCTCGAGTACAGCCAGTGTGTCGGGCAGAGACGCCGGCAATTTGCCCCCCATGAAATCGCGCAGCTCACTCAGCATGGCCGCGGCATGGGCCGGTCTGTCGGCGGGGTTCTTGGACAGGGTCTGCAGGACGAGATTATTCAAGCCCGCGGGGATGTTGATTGGCAAGGTAGCTGGTGGGTTTGATGAGAGGGCGGCGGCCATCCGCTCCGCGGGGTGATTTCCGGGAAAGGCCGGCCGGCCGGAGAGGGCCTCGTAGAAGACAGCCGCCAGGGAGAAGAGGTCGGAGCGGGCGTCGACTTCCTTGCCCGTCAACTGTTCCGGGGACATGTAACCCACGGTGCCGAGAACCTGCCCGGGCGTGGTGAGTAGAAGAGCCGTCTCCGCCTCGTCCGTCCAGGGAGTGATCTCTTTGGCCAGGCCGAAGTCCAGTAGCTTGGCGGCTCCCTCCGTGGTGACCATGATGTTCTCGGGTTTGATGTCCCGGTGCAGGATGCCGTTGGCGTGGGCGTGATTGAGCCCCTCCAGGAGACAGGCAAAGAAGGGCACCGCGTCGTCCACCGGCAGCGGCCCCACCTCGAGAAGCTCGCGCAACGTCCTGCCAGCCACGAACTCCATGGCGATGTAGGTCTCGTCTTGGTCTTGTCCGGATTCAAAGAAGGTGGCGATGGCGGGGTGCTGCAAACGCGCGCTGGCTTCCGCCTCTCGTAGCAAACGGGCTCGTAATTCCGGGTTTCCTTCAGTGTGCAGCAGCTTGAGGGCGGCTGTGCGGCCCAGAGCGAGATCCCTGGCTCGGTAGACCTCGCCCATGCCGCCGCTGCCGAGCTTTTCCTCGATCAGGTAATGTGAGATGGTACGAGCGTCCAAGGGAGCCTCCTTCGCCCGGATTAGCAACAAGGACATGGTATATAAATTAGTAGGCAGGCGAAAACAGGTGGCCTGCGTTCAGCCTGTCCTGCTGGCAGCCGAGCGACACCGGTGCCGAGCTAGATGTTGGTAGTAGGCTGGGGTGGCGAGAAGGACCAGTACTCGAGATGTGCTAGCCAAGTTCTTCGATTCAGTGGCGAACTGGTATTCCAGGTTTCCCGGGTGCGTCCTCGTCCAGGTATATGGTGTCGGTCATGGCAAGAAGGTGGCTGGAGGCATCACGGTAGTGTGCATGGACGGTGACATCACCGAGACTGGGTTCCAGCCGCCCGTTATATTCACTCGCATGTCGTGTGC